>DASVMH010000122.1:0-12151 GCA_036384455.1 Marmoricola sp.
CGCCAACCAGCTCAAGCCCCACCTGGCCGCAGCCGTGCTGGCGACGGGAGCGCCGCCGGCGAGCGTCACCTCGCCCGAGAAGGTCGACGCGCTGCCCGCAGCGCAGCACGCGCCGGTGGTCCAGGCGTACGTCGACGCGTTGCAGACCGTGTTCCGTTACGCCGTCCCCGTCGCGATCGTCGCCTTCCTGCTCGCCTTCGTGCTCCCGCAGGTACGGATGCGCGGGTTGACACAGGCGAGTGCCGGCGACATGGGCTCGGGCTTCGGCGTCCCCGATCAGAGAACCTCGGCGGAGCATCTGGAGGCGGCCGTCGCACGCGTGCTGCGCACGCGTCTGTACGGCGCCGGTGCGGTCATCCTCGCGGCGTCCGGCAGCGATCTCGACCAGTCCCAGTTGTGGTGTCTGCGACAGGTGCTCCTCCATACGCACACCAATGACCGAGCCACCCTGGACGACATCGCTGCGTCCATCAGGGTGCCGGCGCAGGTGATCGCGCCGGCGTTCGCCGACGCGGCGGCAGCCGGCTATCTACGTGAGGACGCCGACGGCTTCCACGTGACCGCGTCGGCGGAGCAGCAGTACTCGCGGGTGCGGGAGGCCTTCGTGGACTGGCTGTTGGCGCAGATCGAGGAGCTCGACCACGTGGCAACACCCGAACCGGAGGAGGTGCTGGCCGCCCTGCGCGGGATCGCGGCGCGCGCGGCCGAGGAGGACGCCCGCAGGCCCCAACTCTTCGAAGTTTCGCAGTGACGCCGGGGGCGTCGACGGACGTCAGTGGTCGGCGCCGGAGCCGCCGCCCCCGAACATGATCTCGTCCCAGCTGGGGACCGACGAGCGCTTGCGGCGGCCCCGGGGCTGTGCGGGTTCCTCGTCCGCAGTCGCTGCCGCAGCAGGCTCGTCCTCGGAGTGCTCCTCGTCGTCGGCGCCGGAGTCGCGTGCGATCCAGTCGGCATCGGCGTGGTCCGCGGTGAGCTCGTCGGCGACCTCGGTGAGATCCGAGGTGGCCTCGTGCTCCGGTCCGTCGTCGGCGGCCGTCGGCTCCTCGTCCTCGCGGACCAGTTCGATGGCGTCATCGCCGAGGGGGAGCTCGTCCTGTGCGCTGGGAACCGCACTCAGGCGTCGCGGCGCGCGCTCGACCCCGGCGGACTCGGGGGGCCGGGCCTCGCCGGTGAGGAGGAGCGCCTCGTCGTTCTCGGCCAGGACGTAGCGGCCGGGCACGTCGTAGCTGAACTCGGCATGACGGGGTCGGTTGTCCGCCACGAAGTCGGCAACGACCGTCCAACGACCGTCGTCGCGCCGCCAGGCGTCCCAGGCGACGTCCTCGGCGCGGGCCCCGACGGTGCGCAGGTACGCGGCGACGGACTCCGAGAGCGCCCGTGCGCCCGAGGACTCGCCACTGCGCCGACGCACGGACGAGGCCTGCGCGCTCTCGGCGACGTGGGCGCGCTCGGCCAGCACGGGACCCGCGAAGCCCATGATCTTGTCGACGGTGGTGCCCGCAGCGGCTGCGACCTCCTCGGCGGACTCGCCCGCACGGATGCGGGTCTGGATGTCCTTGGGGCGCAACGTGCTCTCCATCGTCATCTCCAACTGCCCGAGTCGGGCCAGATCGCCTTTCAATGCCGAGCGGAGCCGGTGGTCGAGCTTGACGCTGAACTCGTCGCCCCGGTCGCTGATCAGGAGCAGCAGCTTGCCGTCCTTGCTCAGCCCCACCGGGGTGAGGTCCACCATCGTCGTCGGCTCCTGTTCAGCCCGCGTATTCGTCTGCACGCGAGCCTACGCGAGAATCGGCCCATGTTCGCCGAACAGCACGCTGAGATCGCCCTCGAACTCACCGGCGTCTGCTGGCTTCAGTCTCCCAACACCCGGCGGAGGTACGGGTTGGTGAAGACCCGATCGGGGTCGAGACGGTCACGCACCGCGATGAATTCGTCCCAGCGGGGGTACGCCGGGGCCAGATCGGCAGCCGTACGGGTGTGCAGCTTCCCCCAGTGCGGACGGCCGTCGTAGCCCTTCAGCACCTGTTCGACGGACTCGAAGTAGGCCCGGTGGTCGGTCTGCTTGTTGACGTGGAACGCGAGATACATGACGTCGCGAGCCGACGCCGTCGACAGCGGGATGTCGTCGGCCGGGGCGACCCGCACCTCGACGGGGAAGCTGATCTTCCAGTCGGAGCGGTCGATCAGCGCGCGCACCTCGCGCAGTGCGTCCGGACCGGCCGCGCGCGGGACGGCGTACTCCATCTCACGGAACCGCACCGTGCGCGGCGAGGTGAAGACGCGGTGCGGGACGTCGGAGAACCGGCGTGCCGAGAGGGCCCGGCCGGAGAGCGCGTTGAGTTTGGGGATCAGCGACGGCCTCGCGTTGCCGACGCGGTTGATCGCGCCGAAAAGCGTGTTGGACAGCAATTCGTCGTCGATGTAGCCACGCACCTTCCCGAGTGGCTCGGCCGGCTCGAGGATGCGGTTGTTCTCCTTGACCAGGCAGCGATCGGTGTGCGGGAACCAGTAGAACTCGAAGTGGTGGTTGTTCGCCTCGAGCTCATCGAGGGAGTCGAGCACCTCGTCCCACAGCATCGGGTGCTCGTACGCCTCGAGGGTGAAGACCGGTTCGACGGCCATCGTGATCGAGGTGATGATGCCGAGCGCACCGAGGCCGAGTCGCGCGACCGCGAACACGTCGGGGTTCTCCTGGGCCGACAGGCGCATCGTCGTGCCGTCACCGGTGACCAGGTCCATCCCCGCGATCTGCACGGCGAGCGAGGCGACCGTCCCGCCGGTCCCGTGGGTGCCCGTCGAGGTGGCGCCCGCAATGGTCTGCTGGTCGATGTCGCCCATGTTGTGCAGGCTCAGCCCGAGCCGCTCCAGTTCGGCGTTCATCACGTGCAGCGGCGTGCCGGCGAGCATCGTCACCGTCAGTGCCTCGCGATCGACCGCGGTGATGCCGCGCAGCGATTCCGGGCGCAGCAGGATGTCGTCCGCGAGTGCGATGTCGGTGAAGGAATGGCCGGTCCCGGGCATCTTGATCCGGTGACCGGACTCGTGCGCCGTGCGGACCGCGTCCGCCACCTCGGCGGGATCGTGCGGGCTGAGGATGCGGGTGGGGCTGGTGCTGGCGAGGCCGGACCAGTTCTGCCAGGTCGACGCGGTCATGGACCGCAGCCTACGGCCGGCCGTCCGAGGGCGACATCGCGATCCATAGGATGGTGGCGTGGTTGCCGACACCTCGCCGTACGACGCACTGCTGCTCGTGTCCTTCGGTGGACCCGAGGCCCCGGAGGACGTGGTGCCGTTCCTGCGCAACGTGACCGCCGGCCGGGGGATCCCCGACGAGCGTCTCGCGGAGGTGGGCGCGCACTACGGGCTCTTCGGTGGCCGCAGCCCGATCAACGACCAGAACCGCGCCCTGCTCGCGGCGATCCGTGAGGACCTGGCCGGGGCGGGCATCCGGATCCCGGTCTACTGGGGCAACCGCAACTGGGACCCCTACCTCGCCGACGTGCAGGCGCAGATGAAGGCCGACGGCATCCGGCGGGCGGCCTGCTTCGTCACCTCGGCGTACTCCTCCTACTCGGGCTGCCGGCAGTACCGCGAGGACCTGGCCGGCGCGAGCGCTGCGGTGCCCGGCGGTCCGCGACTCGACCGGCTGCGCGCCTACTTCAACCACCCCGGCTTCATCGGCCCGATGGTCGACAACGTGCTCTCGTCGCTCGCGGAGCTACCGCCGGGCGAGCGGGACGCGGCCCGACTCGTCTTCGTGACCCACTCGGTGCCCGAGACGATGGCCGCGAGCAGCGGACCGCGCGGTCGCGCGTACGTCACGCAGCATCGCAGCGTGGTCGAGGAGATCTCGTCGAGGGTCCAGGAGCGGACCGGTCACCGCTTCCGCGCTGATCTCGTCTACTGTTCCCGCTCCGGATCTCCACGCACCCCGTGGCTCGAACCCGACGTCAATGACCATCTGCGGCAACTCGCCGACGAGGGTGTCGCCGCAGTCGTCGTGGTCCCGGTGGGATTCGTGTCCGACCACATGGAGGTCGTCTATGACCTCGACACGGAGGCGTCCGCGACGGCCGCCGAGCTCGGCCTGCGATTCGTCCGCGCTGCGACCTGCGGGATCGACCAACGGTTCGTGGCGCTCGTGCGGGACCTGCTCGTCGAACGCGCCGCTGCCGAGCGGGGGGAACCGGTCGAACGAGCGGCATGCGGCTCACTGCCGCCGGCGTGGGACCTCTGCGTCGCCGGCTGCTGTCCCAACCCGAGGGCGCCGCTGCCGACCATCGGCGACGCATGACCGGGGCGGGCGAACTCCTCGACCTCGCGGTCGCCACGGCACGCGAAGCGGCCGAACTCGTCGTCGCGATGCGGTCCGCGGGCGTACGTGTCGCCGGCACCAAGTCGAGCGAGATCGACGTCGTCACCGAGGCCGATCGGGCGGCCGAAGCGCTCGTCCGGGAACGGCTCCTCGCGGCGCGGCCCGACGACGGCCTGTTCGGCGAGGAGGGCAGTCGCGTCGACGGCACCTCGGGCGTGCGCTGGATCGTCGACCCCATCGACGGCACGGTCAACTACCTGTACGGCCTGCCGGCGTACGCCGTCTCGCTCGCTGCCGACGTCGAAGGGACGATCGAGGTGGGCGTCGTGGTCGAGGCTGCGACCGGGCGGGTGTTCAGCGGCGTACGAGGTCAGGGGGCATGGTGCGACGGCGCTGCCCTGACCTGCCGCGCGATGGTGCCGGAGTCCCAGACGCTGATCGCGACCGGGTTCAACTACGAGCAGCACGTCCGTGAGGGGCAGGCCGCGGCGGTCGCCCGGATGCTTCCGCGGGTCCGCGACATCCGGCGCATGGGTTCATGTGCGCTCGACCTGTGTGCGCTCGCCGCGGGTCGCATCGACGCGTACGTCGAGGAGGGGCCCGAGATCTGGGACGACGCCGCCGGCGGCCTGATCGCGACCGAGGCGGGCGCGCGCGTCGAGGTGCGGCGCGGCGTCTCCGGGAAGAGGCTGATCATCGCCGCTCCGGCCCACAGTTTCGACCGATTCGAGGCTCTGACCCGCGCGTGTGATTTCTGACGCGGAAGACGTGTCGCGCAGCCGGGAACAACCGGCAAACTCCACGCGTTGGGCGACACGACCGGATAGAAGATGCGCCGAGGCGCCCTTTGGTGCACAATCTGCCGCGGTTGGACGACGGGGAGAGGACGAGAAGCGATGGCTACTGACTACGACGCACCACGCAAGACCGACGAGGAACAGCGCGAGGACAGCCTCGAGGAGCTGAAGGCCCGTCGGCACGACAAGAACTCCGGCAAGGTCGACGAGGACGAGGCCGAAGCCGCCGAATCATTCGAGCTGCCCGGCGCCGACCTCTCCCACGAGGAGCTCGCCGTCGAGGTCAAGCCCAAGCAGGAGGACGACTTCACCTGCACGAGCTGCTTCCTGGTCCACCACCGCAGCCAGCTGGCCGACCCCAAGAAGATGATCTGCCTCGACTGCGCGTAGCCGCTACTTCTTGTCGGCGGCGAGCTGGCCGGGGAGATGCCCGGTCGACTTGACGTAGTAGTTGGCGGCGCGGCGGCTGGCCAGCATCTTCACCAGGGCGACCGTGGTGCCGCTGACCATGGCCCAGGCGACGGCCTCGGCCATCTGGACGTCGGGGTCGGCGGGGTTGGCGGGCGGGTTCTTCCCGGTGGCGCTCTTCCAACCCGAGTTGAGTGCCTTCTTCGCGACGGTGCCGCCAGCGAGGGTCGCGATGACCGAGAAGGCGGCCCAGACCTTGGAGTTCTGCGGGGCCACGGGGGTCGTCGTCGCAGGTGCCGGCTCGTCGCGCTTCTTCTTCGCCATACCGGCAGACTACTGGCCCTGGCGCCGGTGTCGCGCTCAGACGTCCGTGGTCGGGGCGCCGGCACCCTGGGGGCGCGCCTCGAGCGCCGCCGCGAGCGCCGACGGGTGACGCGTCGAGACCAGCCAGTAGGGCGTGGGATCGGCGGGATCGGTGATCGGCACCTTGACCGCCCGCTTGACGTACGGCCGCAGTACCAGGAAGGCCCGTACGTCGGCCTCGACGCCCGCGACCGCGCGGGTGCGGTCCGCGTCGAGGGCTTCGGGATCGCCGATGTGGCCGAGCTCGATGTGCGCCGGTCCGGCGTAGAAGACGCCGTCGCGGACCTCGACCCTGGCGGCACCCCACGAGGCGAACACGCCGAACGTGATCAGCACGAGAGCCGCCGTCGCGGACCAGGCGATCCATGCCGGGGTCGAGACGATGAAGGCCAACCAGACCGTGGCCAGGAACATCGTCGCCTGGACCCACCAGCGCAGGGGCACGCGCAGGTGCTCGAGGTAGCTGGTCGGCATGGGCACAGCCTGTCATCCCGCGTCGAACCGTGCGCAGATAGGGTCGGGCCTCGTGGTCACCATCTCGATCGTGCGCGTCGATGACGGCGCACCGCCGCTTCCGCTGCCGACGTACGCGCATCCCGGTGATGCCGGTGCGGACCTGCACGCGGCCGAGGACGTCGTCCTCGCGCCGGGGGAGCGCAAGCTGGTGGCCACGGGGGTCGCGCTCGCGCTCCCCGAGGGGTACGTCGGCCTGGTGCACCCGCGATCCGGGCTGGCGTTCCGGCACGGGCTCTCGATCGTCAACGCGCCCGGCACGATCGATGCCGGTTACCGTGGGGAGATCAAGGTCTGCCTGATCAACCTCGATCCGACGACGCCGATCTCGGTCGGTCGGGGCGACCGCATCGCCCAGTTGGTCGTGCAGCGGTTCGAGACGGCCGAATTCGTCGAGGTGACCGACCTCGACGACACACAGCGCGGAGCCGGCGGGTACGGCTCCACGGGAGGGTTCACAGCGTGAGGTTCAAGAGGCGAAATGATGAGCCGGCCGACGCCGGGGCGGCGACCGACCCGGAGGACGTCGAGGACGGGCAGGTCGAGGAGCCGGGCACCGGAGCGGCCGCGTCGGCGCCCGGACCCCGTGACATCTCCGAGGACCCACATTTCGGCGACGCCGAGAACGTCGTCGATCTGGGCAGCCTGCTCATCCCGATGCGAGAGGGCCTCGACCTGCGTCTCCAGGTCGACGAGTCCAACGGCCTGGTGCTCGCGGCCCTGGTGCTGAGCGAGGAGGGCATGCTCGAGTTGAGGGCGTTCGCAGCACCGCGCAACGGGGATCTGTGGGCCGACGTACGCCGTGAGATCGCTGCAGACACCTCGCAGCGCGGCGGCACCGCCTCCGAACGCGAGGGCGCGCTCGGTCCCGAGCTCTACTGCGAGGTGCAGGTGCAGATGGACGACGGCTCCACCGGCGTGCAGCCGTCCCGGATCCTCGGGTGGAACGGGCCCCGCTGGTTCCTCCGCGGAGCGCTCCTGGGTGCCCCGGCGATGCAGCCGGACGCAGCGGGGCCGTGGGAGGAGCTCTTCTCGCAGATCGTGGTGCGCCGTGGCGAGATCGCGATGCCACCGGGGGACGCACTGCCGCTGCAGCTCCCGCCGGAGGCCATCCGGCTCGATGCCCCCGAGTGATCGATTAGATTGTCCGCGTGGGCGAGAAGAGCAAGCTGCGGCAGTCGATCAGCCGCTGGGCCAATCCTGACCGCGACGAGGCGCGCGAACTGCGCCGCGACGTGGTGCGCTCGGGTCTGATCACGCTCGACGAAGCCCCCGACCGTGAGAAGGTCACCGTCCAGGGCGCCCTGCACACCGTCACCCTGCGTCCGCGTGGCGGCGTGCCGGCATTGGAGGCGGAGCTCTACGACGGCACCGCGGCGATCACGCTGCTGTGGCTCGGCCGCCGCCGGATCGCCGGGGTCTATCCCGGCCGCAACATCGTGGTGACCGGCAGGATCGGCGTCCAGGACGGGCAGCGGGTCATGTTCAACCCCCGGTACGAGCTCAAGGCCTGACGTGAGCGAACCCACCGTCCGGACCGTCGAGGCGATGGTCCGGCACCGACTCGCCGAGGCGCTGGGCGGCACGCGTGGCGTGCTGGAGGCCGCGATCCCCACGGCGGTCTTCACCGTCGTCTTCCTCGTCGGGCACCACCTCAGGCTCGCCATCGAGATCAGCGTTGCGTGCGCGGTCGTCTTCCTGCTCGTACGGCTGGTGCAGCGCTCGACGCCGCAGTTCGCCCTCAACGCGCTCGTCGGCATCGCGATCGGGAGTCTGTTCGCGTGGCGGGCCGCCCGTGGCGGCGGGGACGCGGGGGATCAGGCGCTGGCGTACTTCCTGCCCGGGCTGCTCTACAACGCCGGCTACACCGTGTTCCTCGCGCTCAGCGCGATCGTGGGGTGGCCGCTGGTCGGATTCCTGGTCGGCAGTGTGACGGGCGATCCCACGGCGTGGCACTCAGACCGTGCGATCGTGCGGTTGTGCTCGCAGTTGACGTGGATCCTGGCGCTGCCGTGCCTGATCCGGGTCGTCGTCCAGGGCCCCGTCTACCTCGCCGGCCATCAGGGATGGTGGGCCACCGACACGGCGGTGGGCGTCCTGGGCGGCGCGAAGCTGGCGATGGGCTGGCCGCTGCAGGTGGCCGCCTTCGCGGCGATGGCGTGGCTGCTCGGGCGCAACCACACGCCTCTGGAGGGCGAGGGGTCTCCGGACGCGGGGTGAGGCCACCGGCTTCCGTGGGTCGAGGGGCGTGCTGAGGGCTTAGGTTCCGTTTCCCAGTCACCTGGTGGCTGGAAATCCCGACCTAAGGCGGCGGTCGGCTGTCCAGCTCCATCGTCGATGCCGTCCGCTCAGGGGTGGGTGCTGGGGGCGAGGAGCTGCTCCAGCTGGGCCTCGACCTCGGTGGGCACCACGAAAAGCAGCTCGTCGCCGGCCTCGATCGGCTGGTCGGGGTCGGGCGTGTAGACCTGTCCGTCACGCAGGATCGTGACGAGGGAGCAGTTCTCGGGGAACGGGACGAGCGCGGCCGGCTTGCCGACGTAGGGGGAGTCGGCCGGCAGCGTCATCTCGACCAGGTTGGCATTGCCCTTGCGGAAGGTGAACAGCCGGACCAGGTCTCCGACGGTCACGGCCTCCTCGACGAGCGCGGACATGATGCGCGGGGTCGAGACGTTGACGTCGACGCCCCAGGCCTCGGTGAAGAGCCACTCGTTGTTGGGATGGTTGACCCGCGCCACCGTGCGCGGCACCCCGAACTCGGTCTTGGCGAGCAGCGAGGCGACCAGGTTGACCTTGTCGTCGCCGGTCGCGGCGATCACGACGTCACACTCCTGCAGCCGGGCCTCCTCGAGCGAGGACATCTCACAGGCGTCGGCGAGCAGCCACTCCGCCTCGGGGGCGCGATCGGGCTTGATGGAGTCCGGTGCCTTGTCGATGAGCAGCACCTGATGACCGTTCTCGATCAGCTCGCGCGCGATCGATTGGCCCACGGCGCCCGCACCGGCGATGGCCACCCGCATGTCTTGTCCCCTTGCTTCTTCTCTGCCCGGTCCCGGGTCAGTCCTCTTCGGGTCCGTTGGTGAAGACCTCGTACACGTGCGTGGCGTTCTCCTCGCGCATCACCAGATGCAGGAGGTCACCCTCCTGGAAGACCGTCTCCTTGTCAGGGATGGTGCCCTCGCCGAGCCGGTCGATCCAGGCGATCCGGCTGCCGGACTGCATCTGGAACGCGATGGAGCGCTGTCCGATCCAGGCCTCGTTGATCGGCATCTGGTCGAGCCGGATCGTGCCCGACGGGTCGCGGTAGTTGGGTTCGGCGCCTGCCGGCAGCAGGCGGCGCAGCACCTGGTCCGCGGTCCACTTCACGGTCGCGACGGTGGTGATGCCGAGGCGCTCGTAGACCTCGGCGCGGCCGGGGTCGTAGATGCGGGCGACGACCTGCTGGATGCCGAACGTCTCGCGGGCGACCCGGGCCGCGATGATGTTCGAGTTGTCGCCGCTGCTCACTGCCGCGAAGGCGTCCGCGCGCTCGATGCCGGCCTCGGTGAGCACCTGGCGGTCGAAGCCGTAGCCGGTGACCTTGAGGCCGTTGTAGGACGGCCCGAGACGGCGGAAGGCATCCGGCTCGGTGTCGATGACGCTCACCGTGTGGTTGCGCTCCTCGAGGGAGCGCGCCAACGCCGAGCCGACGCGCCCACAACCCATGATCACTACGTGCACGGTCCAGACGCTACTAGAAGCTGCTGTGCTCTAGCCTGACGCCGTGGGTGTAGGAAACGTCTCCAAGCGGATCCTGCTCGGCCAGAAGCTGCGAAGCTCCCAACTCGGGGAGACGCTCCTGCCCAAGCGGATCGCGCTGCCGGTGTTCGCGAGCGACGCGTTGTCGTCGGTCGCGTACGCCCCCGACGAGGTCTTCATCATGCTCTCGGTCGCCGGTGTCTCGGCCTACCAGTTCAGCTGGAAGATCGGGCTGCTCGTCGCGCTGGTCATGTTGACGGTGGTCGCGTCGTACCGGCAGAACGTGCACGCCTACCCCAGCGGCGGCGGCGACTACGAGGTCGCGACGGTCAACCTCGGGCGTACGGCCGGGGTCACGGTCGCCAGTGCGCTGCTGGTCGACTACGTGCTCACCGTGGCCGTGTCGGTGTCCTCCGGTGTGCAGAACGCCGCCTCCGCGCTCGGCTTCGTCAGCGGCCACGAGACGGAGTACGCCGTCGGCATGGTCGTCGTGCTCGCCGCGATGAACCTGCGGGGTGTGCGGGAGTCGGGGACGTGGTTCGCGATCCCGACATACGGCTTCATGATCGCGGTGCTCGGGATGGCCGCCATCGGCGCGATCCGCGCCTTCTCCGGCGACCTGCCCAAGGTGGAGAGCGCCCACCTGCAGCTCAGCGCGAGCCCCGGATACAGCGGCCACATCGGTCAGGCGGCAATGATCTTCCTGCTCGCCCGCGCCTTCTCGTCCGGATGTGCCGCGCTGACCGGGGTCGAGGCGATCTCCAACGGTGTGCCGGCCTTCCGCAAGCCGAAGAGCCGCAACGCCGCGACGACGCTGCTGCTGCTCGGTGCGATCGCCGTGACGATGCTGTTGAGCATCATCATCCTGGCGCGCGAGATGGGCCTGAAATACGTCGATCCCAACAACCTGAGTCGGCTGCGCAACGCCGACGGCACGCCGCTGCCCAAGGGTTACGACGAGCACACCGTGATCGCCCAGATCTCCCGAGCGGTCTTCGACAACTTCAGCCCGGGCTTCTACTACGTCGTCGCCGTGACGGGCGTCATCCTCGTGCTGGCCGCCAACACCGCGTTCAACGGATTCCCGGTGCTCGGCTCCATCCTCGCCCGTGACGGCTTCATGCCTCGTCAGCTCGGCTCGCGCGGCGACCGGCTCGCGTACAGCAACGGCATCCTGATCCTCGCCGGCTTCGCGATCGTGCTGATCATCGCGTTCCGGGCCGAGCCGACCCGGCTGATCCAGCTCTACATCGTCGGCGTCTTCGTGTCCTTCAACCTGAGTCAGCTGGGGATGATCCGGCACTGGACCCGGCACCTGAAGACCGAGAAGGACCCGGCCGAGCGGCGCCGGATGTTCCGCTCGCGGGTGATCAACACCATCGGCCTGTGCATGACCGCGGTCGTCTTCGTGGTCGTGCTGATCACGAAGTTCATCGCCGGGGCCTGGATCGCCATCCTCGCGATGTGTGTCTTCTTCGCGATGATGAAGGGGATCCGTCGGCACTACGACCGCATCGAGCGCGAGCTCGAGATCGGCGACGAGGACCCGGTGATGCCCACGCGGGTGCATGCGATCGTGCTGGTCTCAAAACTCCACAAACCGACGATGCGCGCCCTGGCGTACGCGAAGGCGACGCGGCCCAACCTGCTCGAGGCGATCTACGTCGGCGCGGATCCGCAGGCGACCGATGCACTGCTGGAGGAGTGGGACGAGCTCAACATCGACGTGCCGCTGAAGGTGCTGCACTCGCCCTATCGCGAGATCATCCGCCCGATCGTGGAGTACTGCATCGAGGTGCGGAGGGACAACCCGCGCGGCGTGGTCGCGGTCTACATCCCGGAGTACGTCGTCGGCCGGTGGTGGGAGCAGCTGCTGCACAACCAGACCGCGCTGCGGCTCAAGGGCCGGCTGCTGTTCAGCCCCGGCGTCATGGTGATCTCGGTGCCTTACCAGCTGCGGTCCTCCGAGATCGCCCGCGAACGCCGTCGCCGCGACGACCTGCGGGTGCACGCCGGCGAC
>DASVMH010000123.1:0-11857 GCA_036384455.1 Marmoricola sp.
TCGACCGCGGCGGCAAGATGCGCATCGATCTGTGCCTTGCCGAGCGCGGTCGGATAGATCGCCACCTCGTCGACGGATGCCGCACCTCCACGATCGAAGCCATCGCCGATGAGCAGCCCCTGGTCGCTCGTTCCACTGGTGTTGGTGCTGCCGTCGGCCTTGGTACCCAGACTCACGCCGTCGAGATAGGCGGTGTCGTTGCCCGACCCGTCCATGACGAAGTCGATGAGGTGCCAGTGTCCGTCGCGCAGGTTGAACGGGGTGTTCCAGCCGACGCCACCGCAGTTGTAGTTCTGGTTGATCACAGTGCCGTCGCCGAGCACACCGATCTGCATGACCGCCCCGCAGCCCGACCCCGATGAGCCGTAGTTCACCAGGACGACATCGCTCGTGGAGTCGGTGCCGATCTTCACCCAGCCCTCGACCGTGCGCGCACTGTTGCCGAGCGGCAGCGCGGCATCCGACGCGGTCGCTATCGGACCAGATCCGTCCGTCGACGCGGCCGTGTCGGAGTCGGTCGGCAACGCACCCGTGATCCCCTCGGTGGCGGCGGCCGCGTAGGTCGCATCGTCGTCGTTCCCCGAGAGATCGGCGGCTGTGGTGGCGCCGGACGCCTCGCCCAGGCGGTAGTAGACGCTCGGCGAGTCCTTCATCACCGCGGCCGCGTAGCCGCCGAGGATCGTGTAGTGCGGACTTGCCACGTCACCACTCCCGTTGTCGGCGTTGAGGTAGAGCAGGCAGTCACACCCCGGAGGGTTCGTCACGTGCTGGATCGTCATCGTCACAGTCGTGGCGGCCGGTAACGCCGACCCCATCGTGATCGTCGCTGTCTCGCCCGACTCGCCGACCGAGGCCGAGTGGACGGCGTACGACGTGGCCCCGTCGCTGATCGCATAGTCGCTCGCGTCCGCGGGCAGTTGCGTCCCCGCCGGCATGTCCATGTTGAAGCCACCGATCGAGGTGTCCGTCGGCGTGGTGAACCCGATCGTGTACGTCGCATCCGCGCCGCCGTACCCCGGCGTCGCACTCACGGAGATGCCGGTGAACGGCGGAGACGCGTCCAGAGGATTCGTCTCGGCATTGGCCGACGAGACCAGGCCCGATGTCGCCGCCAGTCCGACGCCTACGACGACTGCCGTGATCAGTCGAATGGAACGCGTGAGTCGCGCGGGCATGATGCCGCCTCCATGATCTGTGGATCCGTCGATCCGCTCGGGTTCGTCGACCGGGAGTCGCGCACCATCTCGGCGAGTTCGACGGAGTTGCGGAAGGTCCGGGTCCGGCCCGTCCGTACGTCCTCGATCTCACCGACCAGGTGGCCCTGCGCCGCCTCCGAGTCGACGACACGCAGCACGTAGCTCACCAGCACAGCGGGGACGCTATGACCGGCCCGCGTCACGAGCGTGTCAGCACCGTGTCAGCAGCGCTCGAGGAGTGTGGTCAGTCGAACCGGCACCGCAAGGCCGAGCTCGCCGACGACGGACTCAGCCTCGTGGAGTGCCTGACGGGCAGAGGCGGTGTGGCCCATGTCGATGAAGAGCTCGGCCAGGCGCAGGTACCTCGTCTCGTTCAGCCGATCACGTTCGATCGCTGAGCGGAGCAGGTCTGCGCTGGACCGGAGGTTGCCCGCCTTCTCCTCGTGCTCGGCAAGGAGATCGAGGAGCCCCAGGTAGCGCTGGCGTTGGCGCTCACGGGCCACCATCACCGCGTCGTCACTGCGATCGAGGACCATCAGATCATCGCGATAGAGCTCGATGGCCTCGCGGGCCACGACAGCTGCCTGTTCTCCCGAGCCGAGATTGGCCGCCCGGCGACCGAGTATCTCGAAACGGTGCGCATCCACCTCGACGCCGTCGGCCCAGCGCAGTGCGGCGCCGTCGCGTACGACCACTGCGCCATACCGTCTGCGCGCGCGGGAGAGCACCGTCCGCAACCGTGCGTTCCCGACACCGTCGGGGGAATTCGGCCACAGTCGTTCGACGAGTTCCTCGGCGCGGACCGTGCCGCCCGCAGCGACCAGCGCCCGGATCAAGGTCCCCGGCACGTCCAGCGCCACCCGGACCGGCACGCCGTCGCGTACGACCGTCAGCGGACCGAAGGCCTGCACGACGACGTGGTCGTGCTGATCAGCAGGTGTCTGTTGCAACGCTGGTTCCGGAATCGACGCAAGCAGTGCGTCGGCACGTTCCACCCACGCCGTCGCCTCCAACTGCACGAAACTCTCGCGGACGATCGTCACCCGCTCGACCGCTTCGTCATAACGGTGCGCTCCGAACAGCCACTCCGCCCAGCACAACTCGGTGCGCGCACGCTCGAAGGAGGACGAGCTCTCGGCGTGCCAGCGCATCGCCTGCGTGAAGCAGCCGTCGGCGTCCTCCGGCGCCCCGATCGTGCCCCGGACCCGGCAGAGCGCGGCCTGCTCCCACGGGCCTGACGTCGCCGACTGTTCCGCCATCTCCACCAGCGCCCGCTGGGCCTCCGCATGCCGGCCGCTGCGCCACAACGCCTCCGCTCGGTCGGCCTGCCAATGCAGGACGCCCGGAACGGCGGGAATGCCGCGCATGAAGTCAGCGAGTTCGACGAACCGATCCGTAGCCCGGTCCCAGTCGCCGTTCGCCATCTCACTCAGCGCGAGCCCGAGGCGGGCCGGACCCTGCAGGACCGTCATGCCGCCGACATCGAGCTCGGTGAGGCTGCGTTCGAGTTCATCGCGCACCTCGGCTCCGCCGAGTCGTACTCCGATGGCGAGCGCACGGCAGGCTCGCGCGTACCCGAGCAGACCCGGCTGGTCCAGGTGCGCGGCGAGGTCCATCGCCTCCGCGGCTGCGACCTCCTGCTCGTCGAACGCGGCAAGGAAGTACGCCGTGTTCGCGAGGTAGCACAGCGCCAACGGAAGCAGGCCGTCCGCACCGACCGATCGGATCACCCGTACGAAACGGCGACACAACGCCATGGCCTGTTGGTACTGCTCGACGCCGGCGAGGCCTACGACGGCATGCTGCATGAGGTGCGCGATCTCGCTCGGGTCCCCGCCGATCCGGATGAGATCCGCGCTTCGTCCGAGGAGGAGATGCGCCCGCTCGGGCTGGCCGGAGAACATGCACGCGAGACCTTCGACCGTGTCTGCGCGGATCCGGAGTTCCTCACCCGCGCCTGCGACGAGCTCGCTCGCACGGCCGGCCTGTTCGAGCGCGTCGGGGTGCCCTGCGTAGAGCTTCACCAGCACCACGTCGAGGAGCAGCTCGCCGGCCGTTGCCGGGGCGAGCTCGGCAAGCTCGTCGATCGCCCGCTCGAACACCGGCAGCATCGTCGGGCCGTCCCCGACCAGCAACGACACCCGGGCCCGGTGGATGAGCAGCTGCGCCCGGTCAGAGGCGTCGGTGGCGAGCGGCAGCGCCTGGTCGAGGATGCGCTGCGCCTGTGCGGCATCCCCCGCGAGCATCGCGGATCTGGCCGTAGTGAGCGCGGAGCCGATCGCGTCGGACAGCGGATCCTCCAGGGCGTACGAACCCGAGGGTGATTCCCGAGGTGGACGCGGAAACGCTAGTCCTCGAGATGCGCCGACGTACGTGAAACGTCGGAATCCGAGGTAACGCCGATCAGCCCTTCGCGGGCGGAGCGGCGATGGTGGCCGCGAGCGCCACCAGGTGACCCAGCCGAGCCAGCTCGGAGTCGAGGTAGGCCGGGCCCCCGCGACGCGCCATCACCACGGCGTCATCGCTGCCCAGAGGCACCCCGACGACGAGCAGATCCTCGAGTTGGGCCACCTCTCCGTCCGGCCAGGCGATGCCGGCGGGGATCTCCGTGGGCGCGGCGGACGTCCGGTGCACGGTCACGAACGTGTCGCCGTCGCGGTGGATGCGCATCCCCCAGTCGGAACGGAACACCTCGGGGATCAGTTCGACCAGGGTGTTGGCCGCGAGTGCGGGCTCCTCGGTCATCGACTCCACGGCCTCGAGATCGAGGAAGAGGTTCGTGCCCGCGGCGTACCGCGAGATCCAGAGCACCTCGACGCCGTCGAGCTGCTGGCAGGCGGACACGATGCTGTCGGGCATCACGTCGTGGTCGGCGGCCAGGAAGACGTCGTCGACCGCGAACCCGTCGTCGCGGGAGACGATCTCGATCGCGTCGATGTTGCCGCCCGCCTCACCGACAGCGCTCGCCAGCCGGCCCAGGGAGCCGGGGACGTCGGGAAGTTGGACACGCAGGAGGTAGGACATGGTCCTTAGACCCTACGACGACGGTGTTGCGACGACATTTCCGAGCCGGTACGTCGGCCCACCCTCGTCGAGTTGCGCCTAAAATCCGCCCACTTGCGCCTGAATCCCGTTCACTTCCGCATGAATCACGTTCAATTCGCGGTCAGGCTGAGAGCGGGTGGACTTACCCGCAACTCGGCCAGATTTACACGCAACTCGACCCGATTGGGGCGGAAGTGAACTAGAAGCCGAGGTCGCGACCGATCAGTTCCTTCATGATCTCGTTGGAGCCGGCCCAGATCTTGGTGACGCGGGCATCGCGCCAGGCGCGGGCGACGCGGTACTCGTTCATGTAGCCGTAGCCGCCGTGGAGCTGGACGCAGTGGTCGAGGACCTCGTTCTGGATGTGCGAGGTCCACCACTTCGCCTTGGCCGCGTCGACCGGGGTCAGCTTGCCCTCGGTGTGCGCCATCACGCACTGGTCGGTGAACGCCTCGGTCACCTCGATCTTGGTGACCAACTCGGCCATCAGGAACTTGTTCCACTGGAAGTTGCCGATCGACTGGCCGAACGCCTGGCGATCCTGGGCGTACTGGATCGTCTCCATCAGGATCTGCTTGGCGTGCGCGACGTTCGCAACCGCACAATTGAGGCGTTCTTGCGGCAGGAACTGCATCATCGAGATGAAGCCGGTGTCCAGCGGCCCGATCAGGTCGTCGTTGCTGACCCGGACGTCGGTGAACGAGAGTTCGGCGGTGTCGGACTCGGGCTGGCCGACCTTGTCGAGCTTGCGGCCGAGCGCGAAGCCGTCCTTGGAGGTGTCGACGCCGAAGAGCGAGATGCCCTTGGCCTTCTTCTCCGGGGCGGTACGCGCGGCGACCACGACCAGGTCGGCGCTGTAGCCGTTGGTGATGAAGGTCTTCGAGCCGTTGATGACCCAGTCGTCACCGTCGCGTACGGCGGTCGTCTTGAGGTTCGCGAGGTCGGACCCGACACTCGGCTCGGTCATGCCGATGGCGCCGAGGATCTCGCCGGCGGCGTACTTCGGCAGCCAGCGGGCCTTCTGCTCGTCGTTGGTCAGGTGTACGAGATAGGGCGCCACGATGTCGGCGTGGATGCCCACGCACGAGGCGAGCGCCATGTTGACCTTGGCCATCTCCTCGGTGAGGACGGCGTTGAAGCGGTAGTCCCCCGCCTCGGCTCCTCCGAACTGCTCGGGGATCTCCAGACCGAGGAACCCCTGAGCGCCGGCCTTGGTCCAGAAGTCGCGCGGGATCGCGTGTTCCTCGGCGTACGACTCGACGTGCGGCACCACCTCACGGTCGAGGAATTCGCGCACCGATGCGCGGAAGGACTCGTGGTCGTCGTCATAGATCGTGCGCTCCATGGGCGACATCGTAGGAGGCACCCTCCTCCGTGAGGAATCCTGGGCGGATCCTGAGAGGGGCCACAGAGGTCCATCACGATTGGAGCATCGGCGGCTCCCGCAGGTTTGCGGGCGGCGGGTCTGTGACAGGCTGCCGATCGTGTTGAAGTTCTCCCGTCCCCTCTCGGTCCTCGTCCTCACTGTCGCCACCGCGGCGTCCCTGACAGCGTGCGGTAGTGGCGACGCCAAGTCTGACGGTCCGCCCCCCGCCAGCGGTGCTCCGTCGGTGTCCGTGTCGCACACGCCGGAGAAGGCGAAGGTCAACAAGGGCGCGGTCACCAAGCAGCTCAAGCCCGGTCAGCACATCGATCTCGGCGCCATCGACGGCTACAAGCACCTCTACGTGCGGGTCGACTCCGTGGACGCCCGACCGACCTGCACCGGCACCCTCCCGGACCCCACCTATGGTCGGTACGCCGCGGTGACCATCACCATGCAGGGCATCCGCTCCAAGGGGAAGCCCGCGACCTCGCCGCTGTTGATCGGCAACTGGACCTCGACGCAGAAGTCCGGCGACCAGTTCCAGGCGGACTGGTCCCAGACCATGACCTGCCTCGACTCCGATTCGATGCTGCCCACAACCCTCGGGTCGGGCGACATCGCCCACGGCACCCTGGTCTTCGACGTCCCGGACGACACCACGAAGCTGACCGAGCAGTTCACCTATGCCAAGCCGGCGACCAACATCGAGATGGTGGTGCCGGCTCTCAAGAAGTGAGCCGATCGCGCAGACCGCTCGCCCGCTGGACCTCACGCTCGACGGCGGCGCGTACGGATGCTTCGGTGCCGACGATGCGGACCCTCTCCTGTGCACGGGTCACCGCGGTGTAGAAGAGCTCGCGGGTGAGCAGCGCCGACTCCTCAGGTGGCAGCACCACGGTGACGACGGCCGCCTGGCTGCCCTGTGCCTTGTGCACGGTCATCGCATAGACGGTCTCCACCGCAGGCAGCCGGCTCGGGGCGTACGCCTTGATGCCGGCCGGCGCGGCGACATGGACGCGCAGCCGGCCGTCGGGCTCGCGGACCGTGACCCCGAGGTCACCGTTGAAGACGCCGAGGCCACGGTCGTTGGCGGTGATCAACACCGGGCGCCCGGGATACCACTCCTCGTAGTGGGCGACGCCGGTGCGTTCGGTGAGCAGCCGCTCGATGTCGCGGTTCCACCCTCCGACGCCGTGCGGACCGTCGCGGTGCGCGCACAACAGCCGGTGCCGATCGAGAGCCGCGACCGCCTGGGGGCCGTCGCCGCGCTCGGCGGGTCGACGCACCGCGAGCGCGGCGTCGACGACCTCGTCGCGGATGCGGGTGAGCGCGGCCTCGTCGTCGGGGTCGACGAGTTCGACGTCGCCGTGGCCGGCACGGAGCACCTCGAGCACACGGTCGGGGTCGGCGGCCCGCAGCGCCGTGGCGAGCTCGCCGATACCGCCACCGAAGCGGTGCACGCGGGTCAGCTCGACGACCGGGGATTCGGGCGCACCTGCGAATCCGGCGACGAGGTCCGCGAGGACCGCACCGGCCTCGACCGAGACCAGCTGCGCAGGATCCCCCATCAACACCAGGCGGGTCTGCGGTCGCAGTGCTTCGAGCAGTCGCGCCATCATCGTCAGCGACACCATCGAGGCCTCGTCGACGACGACGACGTCGTACGGGAGCCGGCGGTGCCGGTCGTGCCGGAACCGCACCGAGGAGTCGGGCCGCCAGCCGAGCAGGCGGTGCAGCGTGGATGCGGTGAGCGTGCCGAGTCGGGCCCGGTCCGCAGGATCGAGGGCGGCGGTGGCTGCGGCGATGGCTTCCTGAAGGCGCGCACCGGCTCGCGCGGTAGGTGCGGCGAGAGCGATGCGCGGTGGGCGCTGATGCTCTCGTTCGTGCTGTTCGACGAGCAGGGCCAGCAGGCCTGCCGCAGCGGTGGTCTTGCCGGTGCCGGGGCCACCCGTGAGCACCGTGGTCCACCGGCTGGCGGCCGCGTGTGCCGCCGCGCGTTGCTCGTCGTATCCCGCGTCGGGGAAGACGCGCAGCACACCGGCGTCGAGGGCGGCTGCGTCGACCTCGGGCGGGCGCTGTCGGACGCGAGCCCGCAGATCAGCAGCGACCTGCGCCTCCTCGCGCCAATAGCGATCGAGGTAGAGCAGCGCGCCCTCCATCCGCAGCACTCCCTCGGTGACCACCCCGCTCGCCCGCACTGCCGACACCCACGGAGCCGGGTCGGGCCAGGGCAGGTCGTCGGGGGCCGCAATCGTCGCGTCAGCCCCGGGGGTGCTGCGCTCGAGCTCGATCGGTGCGCCCGAGATGGCGGCCAGGTCGACGCACACGGATCCACCGCGAAGCGCCCGGACGGCGAGGGCGATCGCGAGCAGGACCCGCTCGTCCTCGTCGCGTGTCTTGGCGGCGAGCGTCGTGGCCACGTGGACGTCGGCCGCACGCAGGACGCCACCGCTGTTGAATGCGGCGAGCAGTCCCCGCGCCGTCGCAGCTCGGCGACGGTCGTGCAGCCCCACGACGTCGGTGACCTCACTCATGACCGCACCCCCGCGAGGAGGTCGGACAGCGCCACCACCATGGCGGCGGGCGGATGCCACGAGAAGACGCCCGCCGGATGTCCGTCGTACGTCGGGGTGTCGGGCCCGCACATGCCACGCAGGTAGAGATAGAGGATGCCGCCGAGGTCGCGGTCCGGATCGTAGTCGGGGACCCGCCAGCGCAGATAGCGGTGCAGCACCGCGGAGTAGAGCATCGCCTGGAGTGGGTAGTCGGAGTGCAGCATCGCGGCCGCCAGCGCCTCGGGGCGGTAGTCCCACGCCGTCGCGCGATCTGCACCCGTGGCGAGCAGGTTGGTCTTGTAGTCGACGACGAGGTAACGAGGTCGGTCGCCGATGCACAGCACGACGTCGATCGACCCGCTGAGATAGCCGCGCAGGATCTGGCCGCCGAGCCCCGGCACGCTCAGCCGATCTGCGTAGACGCGCATCGGGTCGTCCTCGGGCAGATGGGCGCGCATGATCTCACCGACGCCGGCCAGCAGCACGTCGCGACGGTCGGCATGAAGATCACCACCGTCGAGCGGGATCTCGAAGTCGAGCTCGCACAGGCGCTCGGTGCGCCCGAAGTCGCCGAGGGTCAGTCCGGACGCGAGCGGGCCGAGGGGTGTACGGATCACCGGCACCAACGCGGCGGCAAGCTCGTCCGGGGTCGCCTCGACGGGCCACCAGCGGGCCTGTTCCCGTGCGCCGCGAGCGAGCTCGGCGTGAAGATCCTGGGCCTGCGGGTCGGCGATCTCGAGGATGGCGTGCACCAGCGAGCCGAACGTCGCACCGGCGGGAAGGTCTGCCATCGGGCTCACCGGGGAGTCGTCCGGCCGGGCGTCGGTCAGCACCGGGGCGACCTCTCCGTCGACCGGATCGGGCTCGTCGACGGTGCCCGCGATCTCGGGCTCGCTGGTGGCGGTGCCGGGGTCCTCACGGATCAGGCCGGAGTATGAGGTGCGCCGCCAGCCCAGGTCGACCGGACGGTCGAACGTACGCACGGCCAGAGCCGGGACGGGCGCCGACGGTGCCACCGTGCTCGAGGCGACCGGCTCTGCGTGCTCGACGGCGATCGCTCCGGCAGCCTCCCACACCCCCAACCACGCCGATGCGGAGTCGTCGTCGGGCGCCTCCACCGTGTCGGGCACCACGACGTCACCGGCATGCCTCGCGAAGAGGAGTCGCGTGAGCCCGCCGTGGCGGGCGTCCCGCGTCGGCGCCCACCACGCGACGACCTGGGACTGGGCGCGAGTGAGCGCCACATAGGTGAGGCGCAACTCCTCGGCAGCAGCCTCGACCGCGGCGAGCCGGCCCGCGACACTGCCCGGACCGGCCCGACCGACGTCGAGACAACGTCGCCCGTCGACATCGTGGTAGAGCAACGCCTCCTGTTCCCGGTCGTCGACCCAACGGTTGAAGGCCAGCGGGAGGTAGACGATCGGGAACTGCAATCCCTTGCTGCCATGGATGGTCAGCAACTGGACCGCGTGCCGGTCCGTGTCGAGCCTGCGCGCTCGCGCGCCACTGCGCACGGCCAGGCGTCGCTCCCGGCGCACCCAGTCGAGCAGGGCGGAGAGGCCCAATCGATCGTGCTGGGCGACCCCGTGGAGGATCTCGCCGAGATGCTCGAGGTCGGTGAGCCTCCGCTCGCCGCCGACAAGGCCGAGGACGCGCTCGGCGAGCCCATCGGCGACGAATGCCTCGAAGACCGCCGCGATCCCGCGGCTGCGCCAGAGGTCGAGCATCGCGCGGACCTGTTCGGCCACGGCGTCGGTGGCCTCGTCGCCTCCGGCGTCGAGATCGGCCACGCTGCGACCGACGAACGGCGTGAGGGCAAGGGCCCGGATGAGCGGTGCCCGCTGCGGTTGCTCGAGCGCCTCGAGGAGTGTCAACCAGTCCTGCGCCGCCGGGCTGAGGAGCACGGACCCGGCATTGGTCACCACGGCCGCGACGCCACGCTCGGCGAGGGCATCGGTGAATAGCTGCGCCTGTTTGAGGCTGTACATCAAGATCGCCACGTCGCCCGCCTCGATCGGACGGCCGTCGAACGTCGCATCGGAGGCGAGCAGTGCCGCGACGTCTCCCGCGAGATCAGCGGCGATCCGGGTGCGCGCGCGGCCCACGGGAATCCGGTCCGAGGGCTCCCCGCCGAAGTCTCCGGCGCGGATCTGGCGCAGGCGTAGGGGTGCGGCATGCGGCGCGCCGACGAGCCGGGATCCGTCATGTGCGGCGCGCACCGGATGCACCACGATCCGGGGATCCCCGAGCGCCGCGCCGCCGAGCAGCACCTGCAGGGCGTCGACCAACGGCTGGTCGCTGCGACGGTTGGTGGCGAGCGTACGAGCATCGTCCGCCCGGTCTGCAGCAGCGAGGTAGCTGGGGACGTCTCCGCCGCGGAAGGCATAGATCGCCTGCTTGGGGTCGCCGATCAGGACCATCGCCGCGTGGCCGGTGAAGGCGCGGTCGAGGACCTGCCACTGCACCGGGTCGGTGTCTTGGAACTCGTCGACGAGCACGACCTTCCATCGCTCGCGCATCCGTTCGGCCGCCGGTGAGGCCGCGTCGGCGAGGGCGTCCGCGAGCCGGGAGAGCAGGTCGTCGTACCCGAGCAGGTTCCGGCGTCGTTTGCGGCGCTGGACCTCCTGGCGAACCCCGTCCGCGAAGGCGAGCCGTTCCGCTTGCGCGTCGTCGGCCGGATCGCTGACCAGGAGGCGGGTGTGCGCCTGATTGACGGCGTCGAGACCGAGTTGGTGCGCCGTGCCCGGCGGCAGCGGCGGCTCCGCGAGGTGGCCGTACCGCTGCAGGTAAAGGTCGTCGACCACCTCTGCCACGAGGTCGTCGAGATTCTCGACGAGTGTGGCTCCCGGATCGCTGTCGCCCGCGACGCCGAGCGAGCGCAGGACGGTGCCGCAGAACTCGTGCGTGGTGGCGATCGTGGCCGCGTCGTAGGCGGCGAGTGCGCCGCGAAGCCGCGCGAGCCGACGTTGTCGGACGTCGGGCTCGGCATCGCCGAGATGACGCAGCAGCTCATCATCGCCCGGGTCGAGGGTGCCGGAGAGGACGCGTGCGGCGTCGACGAGGTGCTGTCGTACGCGCTGACGAAGCTCACGGGTGGCCGCGCGACCGAAGGTGATCACCAGGATCTCGTCGAGGGAGGCCAATCCTTCAGCGACGTAGCGTGCGACGAGGGCACCGATCGTCCACGTCTTGCCGGTGCCGGCGCTGGCCTCGAGCAACAGGGTGTGCGGCTCCACGGACAGTTCGTCGAGGATGTCGAAGGGACGGTAGGCGGAGGTCGGGTCGGTCATCTGATGGCCCCCAGGAGCGGCAGCCACACCCGAGCGGCGAGGGCACCGAGTCGGGACCCGGTGCCGTGGTGGTCCTCGCCCGGCATCGGGTCGATGGCGAGGAGTTCGCCGAGGGGAAGGGCCGCGCCCCAGACCCGTACGTGCGCGGGCGCGGCATCCTCCCCGGGGAACTTGTCGCTCGTCCACCGCCAGCCGGCCATCTTGCGGGCCCGGTCGGGGCCGGAACGCCACCCCTCCGCCCATGCGTGGGCGGTTCTGATCGGGAGCGGCAGCGGTTCGCGCATGCCGGTGTCGTAGATCTCGATCAGATCGCCGAGCGCACGGCGTGGATCGTCAGGGATCGTGAGCACCGATCGAGCAGCACCTGCGCCACGCCCCGGTGCGCGACCGATCGCACCCGCGCTC
>DASVMH010000124.1:0-7057 GCA_036384455.1 Marmoricola sp.
CGATCGCTGACCCGGGCCGACGCCGATTTCCGTACGAGTGCCCTTCTCTGGCAGAATCGATCCTCGGTCTACCGGCCGCGCACCTGCCACAGGGGGACGTCGCGGCATCGCCGGGGGCCGACCCGATCCGCAACTTCCGACATCCGCGGTGCGACCTGTGGCGTCCGTGAGGAGACATCATGTCCAACGTCATCGACCAGCTTGCCGCCACCACCCTTCGCGACGACCTCCCGGACTTCCGCGCCGGTGACACCGTCAAGGTCCACGTGAAGGTCGTCGAGGGCAACCGCTCCCGCATCCAGGTCTTCCAGGGCGTGGTCCTCAAGCTGCAGGGCTCGGGCGTCGGCCGCACCTTCACGGTGCGCAAGGTCTCCTTCGGTGTCGGTGTCGAGCGCACCTTCCCGCTGCACTCGCCGATCTTCGAGAAGATCGAGATCGTCACCCGCGGTGACGTCCGGCGCGCGAAGCTCTACTACCTGCGCAACCTGCGCGGCAAGGCAGCCAAGATCAAGGAGCGCCGCGAGGCGTGAGATCGCGCTCGCGTAGGCTCGCGGCGTGATCCTCGCTTCGCTCGTCAACGCCGCCTCGCCCATTCGGGCGCTCGATAGGCTCGCGGCGTGACCCATCCCGACGCGCCCTTCCAGGAGAAGGAGCAGCGCCGGTCCTCGGAGAAGAAGGCCAAGCCGCTCTGGCTCGAGACGGTCGTGCTGCTGGGGGTCGCGCTGATCCTGGCGATCGGGATCAAGGCGTTCTTCGTCCAGGCGTTCTACATCCCGTCGCCCTCGATGGAGCCGCAGTTCGTCAAGAACGACCGGATCCTCGTCGAGAAGGTCTCGTACTGGGGCGGCGGCACGCCGCAGCGCGGCGACATCGTGGTCTTCAAGGATCCGGGCAACTGGCTCTCCGCCGAGGAGGACGCGGGCCCGACCAGCCCGATCACCAAGGTGCTGTCCGCCGTGGGTCTCTATCCGACCGGCGGCCACCTGGTGAAGAGGGTCGTCGCGGTGGGTGGCGACACCGTCTCGTGCGCCGGGGGGCGGAGCCTGCTGACGATCAACGGGCACGCGCTCCACGAGACGTCCTACATCCAGAAGGGCGCCAACCCCTGCTCGGAGTACGGCAAGTTCAACGTGCACGTGCCCAAGGGGTCCTTGTGGGTGATGGGCGACAACCGGGACGACTCGGCGGACTCGCGTGCCCACATGAGCGAGCCGGACCACGGCTTCGTCCGCACCGACCTGGTCGTGGGCAAGGTGTTCGCACTCGTGTGGCCGCTGGGCCGTGCGGAGATCATCCACCGCCCCGCCGACTTCAAGGCGATACCCGACCCGAAGTGAGTCTCACGTAGGCTCTCCTTCGTGCATCCGGACGCCCCCTTCCAGGAGAAGGCGATTGATCAGGAGTCCGGGAGGCGGCACACACCTCTCTGGATGGAGACGGTGGGTCTCCTCGTCGTCGCCCTGCTGTTGGCGATCGGGATCAAGGCCTTCTTCGTCCAGGCGTTCTACATCCCGTCGGAGTCGATGGAGCCACAGTTCATCAAGAACGACCGGATCGTCGTCGAGAAGGTCTCGTACTGGGGCAGCGGCACCCCGCAGCGCGGCGACATCGTCGTGTTCAAGGACCCCGGCAACTGGCTCACGGCGGCCGAGGGTGACACGGCGACGAACCCGATCACCAAGGCGCTGTCCGCGATCGGCCTCTACCCGACCGGCGGCCATCTGGTGAAGCGCGTCATCGGTGTCGGCGGTGACCGCGTGATCTGTTGCGACGCCAAGGGCCGCATCACGGTCAACGGCAAGGCGCTCGACGAGACGTCCTACCTGCCCGCGGGTACGAAGCCGTCCCTGACCAAATTCGACGTCAGGGTGCCCGCAGGCGATCTTTGGTTGATGGGCGACAACCGGGGCAACTCCTACGACTCGCGCGGCCACATGGGCGACCCCGGCGGGGGGATGGTGCCCGCGAGCCTCGTCGTCGGCAAGGTGGTCGCGCTGGTGTGGCCGTTGGGTCGTGCCGAGTTCATCCACCGTCCGGCCGACTTCAAGGGCATCCCGGACTCACGATGAGCAGGTCGAAGGCACCGTCCCTGCGCACCGAGCGCACCTTGTTGCGCGGCGGCTATGCCAGCCTCGCGTGCAGCGACGAGGTCGGGCGCGGCGCACTCTGCGGCCCGGTCACGGTCGGGATGGTGCTGATCACCGAGGAGACCCGGACCGCGCCGCAAGGGGTCCGCGACAGCAAGCTGCTCAGCCCCGAGGCGCGCCGACGGCTCGTACCGAAGATCCAGCGGTGGGCGCCTTCGTACGGCATCGGCCACGCGAGCCCTGCCGAGATCGACGAGTTCGGGGTGATCGTCGCGTTGCGGCTCGCGGGCCACCGCGCGCTCGCCCAACTGACCGCCGAGCCGGGGGCCGTCCTCCTCGACGGCAACCACGACTACCTCACCCCGCCCGAGCAGCTCTCCATGCTCGAGCCGCCGCGGATCCTCGACGCGGTGCCGCCCGTGGTGACGATGATCAAGGCGGATCTGCGGTGCGCCGCCGTCGCCGCCGCGAGCATCTTGGCCAAGACCGCGCGTGACGAGATCATGGTCGGTCTCGCCGAGGAGTGCCCCGACTACGGCTGGGCGGACAACAAGGGTTATTCCGCCCCCGAGCACATCGCCGCACTCGCGCGACTCGGGCCGACCCGGCACCACCGGGTGTCGTGGAGCCTCCCAGGTCTCGACGACACCACGGTGCACACTGTGCACGACGGCGGGCAGAACGTCGCAGACATGTTGGAGGAGGCTCGATGAGCGCCGAGGACCTCGAGAAGTACGAGACCGAGATGGAGCTGACGCTCTATCGCGAATACCGCGACGTCGTCGGCATCTTCAAGTACGTCGTCGAGACCGACCGTCGGTTCTACCTCTGCAACTCCGTCGACGTGAAGGCGCGCACCGAGTCCGGCGACGTCTTCTTCGACGTGAGCATGTCCGACGCATGGGTCTGGGACATGTACCGGCCGGCGCGGTTCGCCAAGAACGTCAAGGTGCTCACCTTCAAGGACGTCAACGTCGAGGAACTGAGTCCCCAGGACATCGAGCCCCCGAAGGGCTGAGCAGGATCGAGCGGGAAACTTTTCCCGAACTTCTCCGCATAACGGACACTTCGGGTCTAGGCTGAGCCCCAGCGTTCTGGGAGGGACGCGTTCCTGGGAGGGATCGGCCATGAGGCTGTTGCATCGACGCGTACGCGCACACCGGCGCTTGCCTGCCCGCACGAGAGGGGAGCGGGGAGTCGCTGCCGTGGAGACCGCGCTGTGCATGGTCTTCATCGTGGTGCCGCTGGTGCTGGGCATCATCGAGTTCGGCGCGATGCTGACCTTCCGCCAGGCGCTCTCGCAGGCCGCCTCGGAGGGTGCCCGCGCGACCGTCGGGGCACCGAGCGGTGATGTCACCTCGGCCGCCACCGCCGCGATCAAGAACGTCATGGACGGCCAGACCTATCTGTCGACGAACTGCAGCAACGGCCTCAACTGCGACATCTCCTCGCCGTACAGCTGCGACGGCGGGGTTCACACGTGCGTCAAGGTCGTGGTGTCCGCGGACTACAAGAACCTCGATGGTGCGATCACGTTCCCGGGGATGTCGTTCGCCGTACCGAGCAAGCTCAGCTTCACCTCCACGGTGGAGGTCAGCTGATGGCGAGCGGTCGCCGCGGGCGCCTGCGCCGCAAGGAGCGCGGTGCGATGGCGATCTTCCTCGCGCTGACCACCTGCTTCGTCCTCGTTCCGCTCGGCGCCCTCGTCGTCGACATCGGCATGCAGCGGGTCGCGCGGCGCGACATGCAGTCGCTCGCCGACACGACGGCGCTCGACATGGCGAGGACGTTGGCGGCGGGTGCCACCCCGTCGAATGCCGACGCGCAGGCATCGGCGGACCGCAACGGTGCCAGTTCGGGAGCGGTCGGCGGCATCCCGGCGATGAAGGTCTACGCGGGCTATGTCGGCGCGAGCACTACGTTCGACGCCACGGCGGGACAGGGCCTGGGATGCGGGGCGTCCCCGTACAACAGCTACTTCAGGTCGCCACCAGCTGGCGTTCCCGCGAACGCGGTGCTCGTCACCGCCACCGGTTCGGTCAACTTCGCGATCCACGGCGGTTCGGGACGCGTGTGCCGCTCATCGATCGCTCTCGACGACCGCAACGCGTGCTACAAGGCAGGATCCTTCGCGCTCGGGCTCGCCACGAACAAGTCGATCCTGGCGCCCATCCTCGGGGACGCTGCGGCGGCGCGGGTGCTCAGCTACAACGGCATCGCCACTGCGAGCGTGTCGTTGCTCGACCTCGCCGCCGCGCCGCAGATCGGTGTGGGCACGCCCGACCAGCTCCTGACTGCGCCGAACGTCACCGTCGGCAACATCCTGGACGCGTCCGCGAGCCTGTTGAGCAACGACGGCAACACTGCTGACGCGGCTGTCGCGGCGCAGCTGCTCAACCTCAAGGCCGACCTCGGCTCGCTGGCCGGCGACAAGGTCAATATCGGCTCGATCCTCGACATCGGCCAGGGGAACGGATCGTCGCTCGACTCGCAGGTCAATGTGCTGGACCTGATCACCGGGGGGCTGATCGTCGCCAACGGCGTCAACGCGGTGTCGGTGCCGGGGCTCAACGTCACCGCCCTCGGATCGACTCTGCAGGCCAAGTTGTGGATCTCGGAGCCGCCCGTGCTCGGCTGCAACGGCGGTGGCGCCAAGGCGGCGCAGGGTTACGTGCAACTGACCGGGGACATCACGCTGCTGGGTCTGGCGACGCTGAAGAACGTCTCGATCACCGTGAGCCTGGCCAACGCCACGGCCACCCTCGACGAGTCGGGGACCTGCTCCGTGGACGCCATCAAGGTGAACGTCACCGACCAGACGCTGGCGAACGTACGCCTCCAGGCCGATATCAACGCACTGTCCATCCTCGGGGGTGGCGTCAAGATCGGTTCGATCGACACCGGGGCGCCGAGTCCGACGTCCGGGGGGTCGTACACACTCAACATCCCCGATGCCTACACGAATCCGGTGACGACAAATTCGGGCACGATCGGCCTTCAGCTGAACAATGCCGCCGTCACGGTCGTCGGCCTCAATGTCAGCGCTCTGGTGACGGCGCTGGCGCCGTTGGTCAGCGCGGTGGACTCGATGCTCACGCAGACGCTCCTCCCGGCACTGGGTATCACCACGGCTGGGGCGGATCTGTGGGCGATGCCGACGCCGACCTGCGACACTCCGCGATTGGTCGGCTGAGCGACCACTAATCATCCACAGGTGGATTTGTGTCGCCGGAATCCACAGGCCCGCCGATCGGGGCTGAGTCGTGAGGTGGGGGCGCGCACCGTTCTCCCATGAGTACGGCAGCGCAGAACCAATCGGTGGGGCGGTACGGCGAGGATGTCGCCGCCCGCTGGCTCGTCGGGGCCGGCATGGAGATCCTGGAGCGCAACTGGCGGGGTCCGGCGGGTGAGCTCGATCTGATCCTGCGCGACGGCGCGACGATCGTGTTCTGTGAGGTGAAGACCCGCAGATCCGAGATCGGCGGGCATCCGCTCGAGGCGGTCGATGAGGCGAAGTTGGCTCGGCTGCGTCGCCTCGCCGCACAGTGGCTGGCGGCGCGGGAGGTGCGCGCCGCCGATGTCCGCATCGACCTCGTCGGAGTGATCAGACCCGGTCGGGGGCCGGCCGAGGTCATCCATGTCCCCGGGGTCGGCTGATGTGGGCCACGACGCACACCGTCTCCCTGCACGGCTCGGTCGGCCACGTGATCGACGTCCAGGTCGACCTCAGCAACGGGATGATCGGGTCCTTCCTGGTCGGGCGGCCGGACACGGCGATCAACGAGGCCCGGGACAGGTGCCGCGCGGCAGCACGCAACAGCGGGTTCGAGTGGCCGGTGACAAAACGGGTGACGATCCTGCTCTCCCCGGCCGACCTTCCCAAGCGCGGGTCCCATTTCGACCTCGCGATCGCCGTCGGCGTGCTCGCCGCCGCGGACGCCGACTTCCCTGAGGGACGCCTCGACACTGCGGCGATGATCGGCGAGCTGACGCTCGACGGCCGCCTGCGCTGTGTGCCCGGGGTGCTGCCGATGGTGATGGCTGCGGCGGCACGCGGGATCGACACGGTCTATGTCCCGGAGCCACAGGTCGGCGAGGCCAGGATGGTCGACGGGGTGATGGTCCTCGGGGTGCGCTCCCTCGGCCAGGTGATGGCGTTGCTGACCGGCACGGTCCCGCCCGAGGCGCCTCCGGTCGAGCCACTGACCTCGACACCGCTGCTCGGTTGGCTCGACGCGGCGGCGGGCGAGGATCTCGACCTGTGCGACGTGTTCGGCATGCGCGATGCGCGCTACGCGCTCGAGGTTGCGGCGGCCGGGGGTCACCATCTGATGCTCAGCGGCCCGCGAGGCTCGGGGAAGACGACCCTCGCCGAGCGGCTGCCGACGATCCTGCCGGAGTTGGGTCGTCACGAGGCGCTCGAGCTGACCGCGATCTATTCACTGGCCGGTGCGCTCGCCCCGGGGGACACCCTGGCCACACGCCCACCCTTCCGAGCGCCGCACCACTCCGCGTCCCGCACCGCGGTGCTCGGTGGTGGCTCCGGGCGGGTGCGTCCGGGCGAGGTCAGCAAGGCACATCACGGAGTGCTGCTCCTCGATGAGTTCCCGCTGTTCCCGGTCGACGTCATCGACGCTCTGCGTGAGCCGCTCGAGAGTGGCCTGATCAGGCTCTCGCGCGGCGAGGAGGACGCCATCTTCCCGGCCCGAGCGATCGTGGTCTTCGGGGCGAACCCCTGCCCGTGCGGGGAATTCTCTCCCAACAACCGGGACCACAACTGCACGTGCGGGGAGGTGGCGCGGCGCACCTACCGCCGCAAGGTCCGGGGGCCGATCCTCGATCGGATCGACATCACCCGGCACGTCGAGCCGATCGGGCCGCACGAGCTCGACGACACCTTCGGGGCACCGGAGTCCAGCGCAGCGGTTGCGGCCCGCGTGGCCCGAGCCCGCGAGGTCCAGAGGGACAGA
>DASVMH010000125.1:0-5568 GCA_036384455.1 Marmoricola sp.
GCGCACCATCAGCGCCGCCGTCCGCCACCGCGCCCGGCCCCAGGCGCCGGTCGCGCAGCAGCAGGCACCGGCGCCGAGCGCGCCGATCCCGGAGTTGGTGTGTCCGGTCGAGACAGCGGTGATCGAGCACCCCAGCCACATCGGGCCCATGATGGACGGCTATGTCGCCCGCGCGAAGCGGCACCAGCGTCCCGTCGGCGAGGACGTCGACTACGACCTGGTCCGCGAGCACTTCGACTACTACAACTTCTTGATGACCGCGCCGCAGTTGCGCGAGCGCCCCGACCTCGATCCGATCGACCAGTTGATCGATCGTGGCCCGCGGATCAAGCACAACGCGGACATCAACTTCTCGATGTCCGCCTATCTCAAGCGCCACCCCGAGCGCGCCAACGGCGCGGGCACGAGCCCGTACGTCGCCTGGCTGCGGCGGGGGAGGGCCGCCGGGGAGATCGCCGACCCCGCGCAGGGGATCGAGTTGATGGCGCCGCTGCTCGGCATGGAGCCGGGCGAGGTGGTCGATCAGCTCGCCCGGACCCGCACCGACCTGCAGGAGCGGCTGCGCTACGGCAAGCTCGGCGAGATGTTCGCCAAGGCCGCGCAGATCGAGCCGCAGATCGCCCAGGCCTGGCCCCGGACCGCGCAGCCGGTGCTCTACCCGTTCGCGTCCGCCCAGGTCGCCGCCCAGGCCGCGGCGCTCGAGCGGTGCCATGCCCTCGCCGACTTCCGCACCGCTCGCCTGGTGATCGTGGTGATCAGCCCCCGGTGGGGTGCCGGCCGGCGCATCGAGGGTCACATCGCGCACGCCGTCGCGTCCCGCATCGACCCCAGCGAGATCGTCGTGGTCTATACCGACGGCAGCGGCGCCGCTCCGGCCGACCGGTTCCCCGCGGGCGTACGACAGGTCGACCTCGCCGGCGTCGCCGAGCGCACCGATCTCGACCGCGACAGTGCCGCCCGGGTCCTGGTCGAGCTGATCCGCTCGCTGCGTGCCGACGCGGTGGTCAACGTCAACTCCACGTTGTTCTACGAGGCCCTGCAGTTCTACGACCGCGCGCTGGCGCTGTCGGAGCGGATCTTCCACGTGATGTTCTGCAACGATCAGGGCCAGCTCGGCAACTGGGGCGGCCACCCGCTGAAGCACTTCTACCGGTGCATCGACTCCGCGACCGGCGTGATCACCGACAGCGAACACCTCCGCTCCTGGTTCGTCGACTTCTTCCAGCTCGGCGAGCGCGTCGACGCGAAGCTGCACGTGCTCGCCGCCCCGGTCGACGAACGGATCCCGGTGGCGCCGGTGGCCGATCGTGGTGGTCGCCGGCCGCAGGTCTTCTGGGCGGGCCGGTTCGACCGCCAGAAGAAGCTGCCGCTCGTGTTCGCGATCGCCCGCCGGATGCCCGACGTCGACTTCCGGTTGTGGGGGGAGTCGGTCCAGCAGAGCGGCCCGATCCACGCGTTGCCCGACAACATCTCCCTCGAGGGCGCCTACACCGAATTCGAGGCGCTCGACCTGAGCACCGCCGACGCGTGGCTCTACACCTCGGGCTGGGACGGCGTGCCCAGCCAGCTCCTCGAGGTCGCGATGACCGGCGTCCCGATCGTGGGCAGCGGCGTCGGCGGCACCACCGAGGTGCTCGACCCCTCGGGTTCGTGGCCGATCGACGACGTCGAGGACCCCGACGCCTATGTCGCCGCGATCCGGGAGATCCTCGCCGCGCCCGGACCCGCCCGCGAGCGGGCGCTGCACCTGCGCGAGTTGTTGCGCTCCGAGCGCACCACGAGCGCGTACGCTGCAGCGACCATGCACGCCCTGTTCGGGGAGGAGTAGAGATGACGGACCTGTCGGTCGTGCTCACCGCGCACAGCGAGACCGCCGTGTGCGGGCCCACCGTCCGGTCGGCCGACGACGCCATCGCCGCCGCACGCGCCGAGGGGATCACCGTCGAGGCCATCGTCGCGCTCGACCGGGCCACCGAGGCGACCACGGCGTATTTCCGTCAGGACCGCTTCGACCACTGGGACCGGCGGGTCTATGACGAGGGCGATCTCGGGCGGGTGCGCAACGCCGCGCTGCCGGAGACCTCGGGGAGGTTCATCGCCTTCCTCGACGCCGACGACCTGTTCAGCGAGAACTGGCTGGTCGAGGGGGTGCGCCGGCTGCGCCGGGCCGAGGACGCCGGCGAGCGGGTGATCGCGCACCCCGAGCTCAACGTCCAGTTCGACGGCGCCCAGGTGGTGCTGCGCAACATCGCCCAACGTTCCCCGCTCTTCACGCCGTACTTCGCCTACGTGCGCAACTACTACGACGCCCTCGCGATGGCTCCCCGCGAGGCGCACCTCGAGGTGCCCTACGGCGCCAACGACCTCTCCGACGGTGTCGGTTTCGAGGATTGGCAGTTCGGTTTGGAGACGATGGGGGCGGGCTGGGAACATGTGATCGTGCCCGACACGATCATCTTCAAGCGCCGTCGTGACTTCTCTCTCGTCGTCGAGAGCAGCAGCCGCAAGACCGTGGTCAGGCAACTGCCCGCCATGGCGATCGACCGAGTCCGCGACCTGAACAGGTTCTGATATCTCGATGTCCTCCTCTTCTGCTCCCGGTGGGCCTACCGGTGGGCACAGCCCCCACAGGCTCGCCCGCGCCCTGCTCACCACCATCGCCGTCGGTGCCGCCGCGGCCGCGGTCAACACCCTCCGCAAGCGCCGCGAGGCCACGTCGGTCGCTCCGCCGGTGTCCACGCCGGTCGCTCCGCCGGCGGCCGAGACCCCCTCGGTAGCCGAGACTGCCGCGCCTGTCGAGACCCCCTCGGTGCTCGCGCCCGTCGAGACCGCCGAGACCGCCGAGCCTGTCGAGCCCGCAGCGGCCCCCGCGGACCTCGCAGCGGACTCGACGACCGAGACACCGGTGGTCGAGCCGGTCGAGACCGAGGAGCCTGTCGAGACCCCGGACGCCCTCACGGACGTGCCGACAGGCGCACCGGTCGACACCGAGGAGCCGGTCGAGCCCCCCGAGATCCCGTGGGTCTTCGAGGCCCCCGAGGTCGCGACGGCGGCCACGAGCGGGTCGCGGCGGGGGGAGAGCTGGCTGGACCGGCACCGCCGGTCGCTGTTCGCGCTGCTCGCGGTGCTGTGCGTCCTGGTGGTCGTGGCCGCGGCGCTCTATGTCCTCCACGAGCGCCAGGACTCCAAGACGTCGGGCGGTGCGGCGACCCACACGGTCAAGACCGACACCGGCCAGAGCGTCAGCGCGGGCGGTCCGCAGACGGTGCTGGGGCCCTCGGGCAGCATCGACTCGCTCTACGCCACGGTCACCGACGCCCAGGGCAACCTGCACGCCTTCATGTCCAACGACACCACGGTCTGGTACGACGAGCGTCCCGACGGCACCTTGACCAACGCCCGGATCGTGATGAGCGACGGCCCCAAGGGCTCCCTCGACTACTGCGGGGTGCACCCGGTCGGCGCGATCTACAAGGTCACCAAGACCCACTGGGTGACCTTCTTCCACGGCGAGCAGGCCGACCCGCACCGCGACAACGGCGAGTGCTACGGGCAGGACCGCAAGCGCAACGACACCCGCTGGTCGATCCTGCGCATGCAGACCTTCGACGCCGGCGAGACCTGGCAGAAGGGCGGTCAGGTCATCACGCAGGACTCGAAATACCTGCACTGGCCCTCACCGACCGAGACCAAGGACCGTCACCTCGACGACGCGGGCAGCCCGCGCCTGGTCATCCACGGCGGCTACCTCTACCTGTTCTACCGCGCGGCCAACCGCGCCTCCGACGGGCAGTTGGAGATGACGGTGGCCCGCGCGCCGGAGAGCAGCCTGGGCGTGCCCGGGTCGTGGAAGAAGTATTTCGCGCCCGCCGGCGCCAAGGAGGGTGACTTCACCCAGCCGGGGCTCGGCGGCCAGCAGACCTCGATCGTGGGCCTGCCCGCGACCGCACGCGGCATCACCTGGAACACCTACCTCAAGGCGTACATCACCGCGACCGTCAACGAGAACGGCATCTCCTTCTACCGCTCCTTCGGCCCCCGGCTGACCGAGCGCTGGCGCCGGCTCACCAAGGACCCGGTGGTCCCCGGGACGAATTCGCCGTCGGCCTTCGGGATGCCGTGCACGCCCGCGAACAAGCCGAAGATGCCCAAGACCATCGGGTACGGCGCCACCATCGGCTGGGACGGCTCCTCGACCGAGACCGGGCAGCAGTTCTGGATCTATTACATGCTCAAGCCCAAGGGGGAGTGCTTCAACACCCGCTACCTGGTCCGCCGGGCGATCGCGATCGACAAGTCGGTGCCGACCTACCCGAAGGTCGAGATCGTGTGGGAGACGGTCTTCTCCGGCCCGCAGACCTCGGGCTCGACGGTGACCAGCACCCTGACCCGCAACGGCGTGCCGTGGGAGGACCACACCGTCCAGGTGCTCTCCCAGGGCTCCTCGGGCTGGCAGGACGCCGGCACCGCGACCACCGACGCGGACGGGGTGCTCACCTTCACCGCCACGCCGGGGACGACCTACAAGTTCCACGTCAAGGGCAAGGCCCCCTATTCCGACACCGACAGCGCGACGTTCACGGTGCAGTGAGCTAGCGCGGAAGGGCGCCGGGAAGCGGTAGGATCGTCGGTGTCCTTCGCCACACCAACACCCCCCGTAACATCAACGGGGCGTCGTCGTTGGTCCTTCTCAAGAGCCCCTAGGTCCGCCCGGCCTGCGTCACCCGAGAGGTCTGTTCCGCCCCTATGCCCCGCTCCTTCTTCCCCGCCCCGCACACCGCCCGCGATCGCCGTCGCGCCCGGGTGGCGGGTGCGCTCGCCGCCTGCGGAGCCATGGTCGCCGCGCTCGCGCTGGTGCCGGGCACGGCCCAGGCCGACACGACCGTCCAGGTGAGCCGCAACTTCAAGATCCACACGGGCGCCGTGCAACCCGTGCTCGGCCCGATGGGCACCGTCGACTCGCTCTACGCCACCTTCAAGGACCCCCAGGGCAAGTTGCACGCCTTCATGTCCAACGACACCGTCACGATCTATGACCAGTCCGCCAGCGGCGAGATGACCAACCCGCGGGTGGTGCTCTCCGACGGCGGCAAGGGCTCCAAGGACCAGTGCGGCGTGCACCCCGTGGGCACGATCTACAAGGCGACCAAGACGCACTGGATCGGCTTCTACCACGGCGAGCAGGCCAACCCGAAGCAGAACAACGGCAACTGCAACGGCACCATCAAGGGGACCCGCAACTACACCCGGTGGGCGATCTTCCGGATGCAGACCTTCGACGGCGGCAAGACCTGGCACAAGGACACCACCCGCGCCAAGAAGACGGACAAGCTCAAATACCTCCCGGGCCTGGTGATCAGCCAGTCCGACGCACTGCGCAAGTGGCCGACGCAGTGGCCGACCACGGCCGAGCAGGTGGCTCACGGCACCTACCCCGACACCCACAGCGACGACGCCGGCAGCCCGCGGTTGGTGATCTACCGCGACTACATGTACCTCTACTACCGCGCCGCCAACGACGACTCCGACGGCCAGTTGCAGATGTCGGTGGCCCGCTCCAAGCTGTCC
>DASVMH010000126.1:0-5714 GCA_036384455.1 Marmoricola sp.
GGACGACGAACCACGCCGCGAGCACCAGGCCGGCGAGCGTCAGGTTGATGTAGAGCATCGCGGCCGGCGTGATCTTCGTCTGGTCGAGCGCCGCGGTGAACTCATGGTCGAAGTTGCCGCCCTGGATCGCGATGCCGATCGCGAGCACCGGCATCAACACCAACGGAAGCACGATGAGCATGCTGGCCAGCATGATCAGCAGACCCACGATCGGCCGCCATGCGGCGTACGCCCACGTACGCAGGATCAGCGGATACAGCGTCGGCCACGAGTGCGGGTGCAGCTGCGCCGGATCGGGCGTCGGTGAGTCCGGTCTCGACACGCTCGACCAACGATCGGCGGGCGGCGGGGTCGGGGCCGTCATCCGTCAGCCCGCGCAGGCGGCGAGCCGCGCGAGCGAGACCTCGCGCCCGAGGAGCTCCATCGACTCGAAGAGGGGCGGGGAGATCCGCTTCCCGGTGATCGCGACCCGGACGGGTCCGAACGCGAGTCGCGGCTTGAGCTCCATCTCCTCGACCAGCTTCGCGCGCAGCGCCTCCTCGATCTCGGCGGTGGCCCACGTGTCGACGCCCTCGAGAGCCGCACGGGCGGCCGCGACCACCGCCCGCCCGTCGGCGTCGAGCAGCTTCGCGACGTCGGCCTCGTCGTAGACGACCTCGTCGAGGAACAGGAACGCCAACATGTCGGCGCCCTCGGAGAGGGTGCCGACCCGATCGTGGATCAGCACGGTGCCCTCGGTGACCTTGAGCTGCTGCTCCTGGGTGGGCGGCTCGTCGACGAGGTCGGCCTCCTGCAGGAAGGGCAGCAGCCGCTCCTCCATCTCCTCGACGGTGAGCATCCGCATGTGGGAGGCGTTGATCGCGTCGAGCTTCTTGCGGTCGAAGCGCGCCGGGTTGGGGTTGACCCGGCGGATGTCGAACGCCTCGGCCATCTCCTGCAGCGAGAAGACGTCGCGATCGGCAGCGATCCCCCAGCCGAGCAGGGCGAGGTAGTTGCACAAACCCTCGGGCAGATAACCGCCCTCGACGTAGTCGAGTAGACCCGAACCCTGGTCGCGCTTGGAGAGCCGCTTGTTGCCCTCACCCATCACGATCGGCAGGTGCCCGAAGCGTGGCGCCCCGGTGCCGATCCCGATCTCCTTGAGCGCGTCGTAGAGCGCGATCTGGCGCGGCGTGCTCGAGAGCAGGTCCTCGCCGCGCAGCACATGGGTGATCCCCATCATCGCGTCGTCGACCGGGTTGACGAGTGTGTAGAGCGGGTCACCGTTGGCGCGGACGAGCGCGAAGTCCGGCACGTTCTCCGGCGCGAACCGCACCTCTCCTCGGACCAGGTCGTCGAAGACCAGCTCGTGGTCGGGCATCCGCAGTCGTACGACGGGGGTGCGGTCCTCGGCCTCGAACGCCGCGACCTGGTCCTGGGTCAGCTCACGGCAGAAACCGTCGTATCCCTGCACCTTGGAGCCACTCGCCTTGCGGCGCGCCTCGACCTCGTCGTTGCGGCAGTAGCAGTCGTACGCCGCGCCCGAGTCGCGCAGCTTCGCGACAACGTCCTTGTAGATGTCGAACCGCTCGGACTGCTTGTACGGCCCGAACGGGCCGCCGATGTCCGGGCCCTCGTCCCACGTGACGCCGAGCCAGCGCAGCGAGTCGAGGACGGAGTCGTAGCCCTCGGGGGTGTTGCGGGCGAGGTCGGTGTCCTCGATCCGCAGCACCAGCTTGCCGCCGTAGTGGTGCGCAAAGGCCCAGTTGAACAGCGCGGAGCGGGCGTTGCCGACATGCAGGAAGCCGGTGGGCGAGGGTGGGAACCGGACCCGTACGTCTTCGGGGGCGAGGTCGCCCAGGACAGGATCAGTCACCCGCTGTTCAGTCACGGGGCACCACCTTGTTCGTCAGGGAGCCGATGCCTTCGACGAAGACCTCGACCTCGTCGCCGGGCTCCATCGGACCGACGCCCTCAGGGGTGCCGGTGAGGATGACGTCGCCCGGCAGCAGCGTCATCACCGAGGACACGTGCGCGATCAGTGCAGGCACGTCGTACATCATCTGGTCGGTGTTGCCGTCCTGCTTGATGTCGCCGTTGAGCCAGGTCTGCACCTTGAGGTTGGCCACCTGGTCGAGCGTCAGCTCGGTCTCGACCCAGGGGCCGAGCGGGCAGAACGAGTCGAAGCCCTTGCCGCGGGTGAACTGCACGTCCTTGCGCTGCAGGTCGCGTGCGGTGACGTCGTTGGCGACGGTGTAGCCCCAAATGACGTCTGCGGCCTTCTCCTTGGGGACCTCGCGGCAGATCCGGCCGATCACGACGGCGAGCTCGCCCTCGTAGTGCACCTCTTCGCTCTGCCGGGGGTAGAAGATCGGGTCGTTCGGGCCGATCACGCTGGTGTTCGGCTTGAGGAACATCAGCGGCTCGGGCGGCACCTCGCCACCCATCTCGGCGGCATGAGCGGCGTAGTTCTTGCCGATGCCGACGACCTTGCTGCGCGGCAGGACCGGCGCGACGAGGCGTACGTCCTCCAGCGCGAACTCCTTGCTGGACAGGTGCAGCCCGACGTAGAGCGGGTCACCGGTGAGGGCGACGATCTTGGCGTCCTCGTCGGGGATCCCCTGCTCGTCGACGTCGCCGGTCAGCACGCCGAACTGGGGGTCCTCCCCCGCGGTGAACCTCACGATGCGCATGACAGGGAGCCTATCGAGACGCTCCATCAACCCCGTCGGCCAGGGCGGCCCGGCGGCGGGCCAGCAGCCGTCGCTCCGGACCGGTCGGCGCCAACGCGATCGCACGATCGAGGCTCCGCGCGGCGGCGACCTCGTCCCCGCCCCGCGCCGCGAGGTCCGCGCGGGTCGCATGGAAGAGGTGGTACGCATCCAGGTCGCCGGACAGTTCGTCGACCAGCCGCAGCGCGATCTCAGGTCCGTGGATCTCGGCGATCGCGACCGCGCGATTGAGTTCGACGACCGGTGTCGCCGGCAGCAGTTCGTAGAGCGCCGCGATCGTGGCCCAGTCCGTCTCGGAGGCGGTCGCCGCGGTGTCGTGCTCCACCGCGATGCGCGCCTGCACCTCGTACGGGCCGGGTGTCCCCGTCAAGGGCGCGAGCAACGCCTCGCCCTCGTCGATCTCCGCGCGACCCCACAGCGATCGGTCCTGCTCCGCGAGAGGCACGATCTCGCCGCCGTCGGTGCGTGCCGCCCGCCGCGCGTCGGTGAGCAGCAGCAGCGCCAGCAGACCGGAGACCTCGGCCTCCTCGGGCAGCATCCGATGCAGCAGGCGGGCCAGCCTGATCGCCTCGGCCGAGAGGTCGACCCTCAGCAGCTCCTCCCCGGACGACGCCGAATAGCCCTCGTTGAACAGCAGATAGATCACCGCGAGGACGCCGTCGATGCGCTCGGCCAGCAACTCCGGCGGCGGCACCCGGTAGGGGATCCTGGCCCCCCGGATCTTCGCGCGAGCGCGAACGAGGCGCTTGTCCATCGTCGACTCCGTGACGAGGAACGCGCGTGCGATCTCGGCGATGCTCAGCCCGCACAGCGTGCGCAGGGTCAGCGCCACCCGGGCCGGCATCGGCAGCGCCGGATGCGCGCAGGTGAAGATCAGCCGCAAACGCTCATCGGGGAAGCCCGTCGGCGCCTCCGTCCCGTCGTCGGGGCCGGCGCCGATCAGGGCCAGCTTCGCGGTCTCGACACCACGCCGGCGGAGTCGGTCGCGCACCACGTTGCGGGCCACCGTCGTGAGCCAGCCGGCCGGACTGTCCGGGACGCCGCCGCGCGGCCAGCGCTCGACCGCGCGCGCGAACGCCTCCTGGGCGGCCTCCTCGGCGAGCTCCCAGTCACCGCACCACGCGATCAGCCCGGCGACCAGTCGCCCCCACTCCTCGGCGAAGACGGGGGCGACCGGATCAGCCAGGTGACTCACGCCGTCGTCGACCCTCCGGCGACCTCGGGCTGGATGCCGACCGAGCAGAGGCGCAGGTCGATGAGTCCGCTGCCGTGGTCGCGCGCGATCTCGACCGCCTCGTCGAGCCCGGTGACCTCGAGGAGGTCGTAGCCGCCGATCTGCTCCTTGGTCTCGGCGAACGGACCGTCGGTGACCGTCACCGTGCCGTCCACACGACGCACCGTGGTGGCCAACGCGGGCGGTTGCAGTTGCGAGCCGTGCAGTCGGCGCTCGGCCGCGTGGTCGATCCAGTCGTCGATCGGCCGACGCTCGTCGGCACCGCCGGGACCCTCGTCGCGGATCTCGGCGTCGCCGCTCTGGTCCCAGCAGACCAGCATCAGATACTGCTCACGGTCGGCGCGCGGCTCGTACGGCTCGGGCGTCGCCATGCCCGGCGCGACCGGCCGGATCTCGATCGCCCCACCGATGAGCGTGGGGTGGGCACCGGCGACGGCGATCGCCTCGTCGAGGTCGTCCGCCTCGATGAGGTCGAATCCGGCGACCTGCTCCTTGGTCTCGGCGTACGGGCCGTCCGCGACCACCACGCCCGTCTGCGTACGTCGCACGCACGTCGGTGGCACGTCGAGGCGCAGCGGCACCCCATCGATCAGCACGCCGCGGTGGTCCATCTCGGTCACCCAGCCGCGCAGTTGGTCCTCGAGCCCCTCCGGCCAGTCGGCGTCGGGGTCGATCACATGGGTCAGGAAGTACTTCATCGCTCCACCTCTTCGGTGATCATCGCAGCACGGCGGGCGCCGTACTCACCCTCCTGACGTACGAGATCCGCCGGGGAGGACACGTCTCGCGAATTCTTTTGGCACCGTGATTCCGCCTACGATCGCCGGGTGCGTACGCTCCCCGGCTCCGAGTGGCAACAGCAGAAGCGCGCCCACCGCGAGCGCCTGGCGCCGTACGTCGAGCCGCACCTCGAGCGCCGCCGGCTCGGGCGGCCGCACCCGGTCCACGACTTCATGTTCACCTACTACTCGCACCGGCCGGCGCAGTTGCTGCAGTGGCATCCAGGCACGTCCGCGGTCGATGTCGTCGAGGCGCGACTGCCGCTGATCCGGCAACTGCACACCCTGCTCACCGCGACCGCCGCGCGCCCGCCGACGCTGGGGTGCTTCGGCCTGCACGAGTGGGCGATGGTCTTCGAGACCGACGAGAACCGGCACCCGTGGCCACTGCGCCTCGGCGGCGCCGCGACCGACGAGGTCGTCCGCAGCCATCGCATCGGCTGCTCACACTTCGACGCGTTCCGCTTCTTCACCCCGCCCGCGCGTCCCCTCAACACCCTGCAGCCCGGCCGCGACGACCGCCCGGCGTACGAGCAGCCCGGCTGCCTGCACGCCTCCATGGATCTCTACAAGCACGCCTTCCGGCTCAGTCCACTGATCTGCTCCGACCTGGTCGCCGACTGCTTCGAACTCGCCTGGGAGATCCGCATCCTCGACATGCGCGCCGCTCCGTACGACTTCACGGGTCTCGTCCTCGATCCGTCTGGAGAGGAATGGACCCCGGTGAAGATCGAGACTTCGGCGGGGAAGGCGGAGTACGTCGCCGCCCAGCGCGCGTTCAGCGAGCGAGCCGCTTCCCTGCGCCAGCGCCTGATCGCCTGCTGCGCCCGCCTGCGGCGCTGAGACCCCAAAACTCTGACGGGTTTTCGCGCCCAGACCCCAAAACTCTGACGCCCGTGGCCTCAGCGCTCAGCCGGGAAGACCGGTGGCCCGTGGAAGCCGCTGCGGGCGATCACGTCGCCGTCGACGCGCAGCAGCGGGCCGTGCAGC
>DASVMH010000127.1:0-6253 GCA_036384455.1 Marmoricola sp.
CCCACCGTTGCTGAGCAGGCTGCCCAGGATGCCGCTGCCGTCGCCGGCGCCGTCGAGGTCCTTGTTGTCGGTCGGGAGGTAGACGAAGGCGGCGACCGCGCAGACCACGGCGGAGACGACCGCGGAGAGGTAGAACGCACGGTTGATCGTGGTGAGGCCGGACTCGCTGGGCCGCGGGCGGCACAGGTAGATGCCCATGATCGCGGTGAGCGCACCGATCGCCGGGACGATCAGCGGGAAGACCAGACCCTTGTCACCGAAGACCTGCGAGCCCAGGATCAGCGCCGCGACGAGCGTCACGGCGTAGGACTCGAAGAGGTCGGCGGCCATGCCGGCGCAGTCGCCGACGTTGTCGCCCACGTTGTCCGCGATGGTCGCGGCGTTGCGGGGGTCGTCCTCGGGGATGTTGTTCTCCACCTTGCCGACCAGGTCGGCGCCGACGTCAGCGGCCTTGGTGAAGATGCCGCCGCCGACTCGCATGAACATGGCGAGCAGCGCGGCGCCGAAGCCGAAGCCCTCAAGTACGTGCGGGGCCTCGTCACCGAAGGCGAGGACCACGATCGCGGCACCGAGCAGGCCGAGGCCCACCGTCGCCATGCCGACCACCGCTCCGGTGCGGAACGCGATGTTCATCGCGGGGTCACGACCCTCGGAGTTGGCTGCGGCGGCGACCCGAAGGTTCGCGCGCACCGCCAGCCACATGCCGAGGTATCCGATGGTGGCGGAGAAGCCTGCACCGACCAGGAAGAAGACGGAGCGGAAGATCCGCACGGTGGTGTCGTCCGCGGGCAGGACGAGCAGCACGACGAACGCGATCACCGCGAACACGCCGAGCGTACGGAACTGTCGGGTCAAGAAGGCGGACGCGCCCTCCTGCACCGCTTGCGCGATGTTCTTCATGTTGTCCGTGCCTTCGCCGGCGGCAAGCACCTGGCCCCGGAACATCGCCGCCATGCCGAGCGCGGCGAGCGCGATCACGGCGACGATGATGACGAGGGTCAGGTTGCTACCGGTGAGGTGCACGATGTCGGGGATCTGCCCGGTCATGGTTCTCCTCGTTGTGAGTCAGTCAGCAACCGAGCGCACTCTAACTGTCGCGTGATGCGCGTCACGCAGAGGGTCCTGGGGTGCGGCTAGGAGCCGATGGCCTCGTCCGCGCTGGGGTGGATGGTGAAGACCTTCGACAGACCGGTGATCTTGAAGATCTTCAGCAGTCTGTCCTCGTTGCAGATCAACTCGAAACTGCCGTCGTGCGCGCGCACCTTCTTCAGGCCGCCGACGAGCACGCCGAGACCCGTGGAGTCGAGGAACTCCACCTTCTCCATGTCGATCATGAGGTCGTAGCGACCGGCGGCAACGAGGTCCGTGATGCACTCGCGCAACCTCGGTGCGGTGTAGACGTCGATCTCCCCGCCGATGGCGACGATCGTGCGTCCGTCCACCTCGCGGGTCTCGAGTGCCAGGTCCACCGCTTCTCCTCCGAGCTACCGAGCCGCGTTCGGTCGCACGCGGCCCGCAGCCATTCAATCACGGGTCCCGGTCGGCGTCGTAGTGTCGGCAGCGACTGCGACACTGGGAGCGTGACGCAGGCAGCATCACGGACGAAGTCCGGCGACGTGGCCGAACGGCTCGCGATCCTCCGTCAGCGCACCGGGGCGATCACCCACGTCGAACACCTGCCCGCCCGCGACCCGGAGTTCGCGCCGTGGCCGGGGTGGGTCGCCGAGCCCGTACGCCTCGGCTTCACCCGCGCGGGGATCGACCGGCTGTGGTCCCACCAGGCCGCAGCCGCCGAGCTCGTACGCGCGGGCACGCACGTCGCCGTGGCCACCGGCACCGCCTCCGGCAAGTCGCTGTGCTACCTGCTGCCCGCTCTGACCCGTGCCCACGAACGGCGTGGGCGTCTCGGGCAACGCGGCTCGACCACGCTCTACCTCTCCCCCACCAAGGCGCTGGCCCGCGACCAGGCTGCTCGGCTGAGCGCGCTCGGGATCGACGGTCTCCGGATCGCCACCCACGACGGTGACTCGAGCCCCGAGGAGCGCGACTGGACTCGTGACTTCGCGGAATACGTCCTGACGAACCCCGACATGCTCCACCACTCCCTCCTGCCCGACCACGCCCGCTGGCACCGCTTCCTCTCCAAGCTCGACCACGTCGTGATCGACGAGATGCACCATTACCGGGGCGTGTTCGGGGCGCACGTCGCGCAGATCATCCGCCGGCTGCGCCGGGTGTGCGCCGAGCACGGCGCCGAACCCACCTTCGTGCTCGCCTCGGCGACGACTGCCGAGCCGGCGACGACGGCCCAGCGGCTGATCGGTCTCCCCGTGACCGGCGTCGTCCATGACGGATCCCCGCGGCCGGAGACGAGAGTCGTGTTGTGGGAGCCGCCGCTCGCCCCGGGTGGGGGCGAGAACGGCGCTCCGGTACGCCGCTCGGCGCACGCCGAGGCAGCGGACCTCCTCACCGACGCCGTGATCGAAGGCGTCTCGACGCTGGCGTTCGTCCGTTCACGACGCGGCGCGGAGACGGTCGCGGCGATGACCGCCCGACTCCTGCACGAGGTCGACCCTGCCCTGACCGACCGGGTCGCCGCCTACCGCGGTGGCTACCTGCCCGAGGAACGTCGCGCCCTCGAGGACGCCTTGCGCAGCGGTCGACTGCGAGCGCTCGCGGCGACCACAGCACTCGAGCTCGGCATCGACGTGAGCGGTCTCGACATGGTCGTCGTCGCCGGCTTCCCCGGCACCCGGGCGGCACTGTGGCAGCAATGGGGGCGTGCCGGCCGCGGCGATGCACCTGCCCTCGGCGTCCTCATCGCCCGCGACGATCCGCTGGACACCTATCTCGTCCACCACCCGGATGCACTGTTCGGGCAGCCCGTGGAGTCGTTCGTGTTCGACCCCGACAACCCGTACGTCCTCGGCCCGCACCTGTGCGCGGCTGCGGCCGAGGTGCCGCTCACCGCCGACGGGCCCGCGAGCATGGAGATCTTCGGGCCGCAGGCACAGTCGGCGGTGGCGGCGTTGACCGCGGCCGGACTGCTGAGGCGGCGCCCTCGGGGCTGGTTCTGGACCGACCGACGTCGGGCCAGCGCGCTCGCCGACATCCGCTCGAGCGGTGGGCCTGCGGTCAATCTGATCGAGTCCGGCTCAGGACGGGTGATCGGCACCGTTGACCACGCGTCGGCCCCGGCGAGCGTCCACGAAGGCGCCGTCTACCTCCATCAGGGCGAGACCTGGGTCGTCGACTCGCTCGACGTCGACGACGCTGTCGCGATCCTCACCCGCGATGATCCGGACCACACCACGTCCGCACGCGAACTGACCGACATCGCGATCATCGGCACCTCCGACCGCCGCGATCTCCAGGAGGGGCAGATCAGCTTCGGCGAGGTGGAGGTCACCCGGCGCGTGGTGTCCTATCTGAAGCGCCGGGTCTCCGACGGTGGCGTGATCGGGGAGGTCCCACTCGATCTCCCCCCACAGAAACTGCGCACCCGATCCGTGTGGTGGACCCTGTCCGACACCGCCCTGGAGGCGCTCGCCGACGCCGACCTCGCCGGCGCAGCCCACGCTGCCGAACACGCGTCGATCGGGATGCTGCCGATGTTCGCGACCTGTGATCGGTGGGACATCGGCGGGGTGTCCACGCGGCTCCACCCCGACACGGGCGAGCTCACGGTGTTCGTCTATGACGGCCACAGCGGCGGGGCCGGCTTCGCCGAACGAGGCTTCACCCGTGCCCACGACTGGCTCACGGCCACCCGCGACGCGATCCTGACCTGCACCTGCGCGGAGGGCTGCCCCTCATGCGTGCAGTCCCCGAAGTGCGGCAACCAGAACCACCCGCTGGACAAGTCGGGGGCCGTCGCCCTGCTCAACCACCTCATCGGTAGCTGACCGAGCCCGCGCTCACGGCGCGGCGGGACCGGCCCGAGCCCGGGCGGGCAGTCTCATCGTCATCCCGGCCATCCGTGGCCCGTCGACGCTGACCCGCACCGAGGCGTCCCAACCCGTCACGGAGCACGCCCGCAGGATCGCGTGGTTGCGTCGAGCCACCCGCGCCGCGGCCCCGCACGGATCGGACCCGCCCTGGGCGGCCGTGGCGGCGGCAAGCGCAGCCAGGTCGGCCGCGGACTGTGCCCGCCTGTGGGCGAGGACGGCACCTGCGGCGACACCGCACGCGACTGCGACGGTGATGAGCATCGCGATCAGGGCGAGCCCGAAGACGCTCGCCGCGCCACGATCGGAGCGTGACCGGCGACGAATGGTCCTCACGGCGAGCCCGTCTCCGCCGCCGCCACGGCCCGGCCGCGGACGGCGAACGCGGGGATGAAGTCGAGGATCCCGCCCGGCGGGTGGACGTGGGCGGTCACCTTGACGACCACCGAGTCGGTGCCGGCATGGATCGAGACGCTGGCACCGGACGGCGCCACCCGACGCGCGTAGGTCTCCCCTCGGGCCACCGGGTCGCCCCGTGCGACCACACGGGCGGCCTCGCGGGCGGCGTCCTGGACTCGGACCGCGGTCACGCCGAGCGCGATCATCCAGGCCAGCGCCATCGCGACGACCGCGAGCAGCGGCAGCACCAGGGCGGCCTCGGCAGTCACGGCGCCGCAGTCGTTGCGCCGACGTCGCCGGCTCAGCAGATCGGTGGGTCTGTGCATGGCTCCTCCTTGCTTCGTGTCGGTCGGGTCGGTCCTGGCGACAGGTGTGCCTGGGGGTCCTGCCGCCAGGACCGGGTCTGCGAGTCACGAACGGCGACTCAGAACGGAAGCAGTCCCTCGATGCCGTGCCAGACGTGCGTGAGCAGCTCCTGGCCCGGCCCACTGGTGAGGAACTTGAACAGCAGGCCGGCGAAGCCGACGCCCGCGCCGGTGCACACGGCGTACTCCGCCGTGGTCGCTCCCTGCTCTGCCTTGAACGCCCGGTCGTGGGCGAGGTTGCGCATCATGGTGATCTCCTTCGATATCTGGGTCGCCGATGGCGATCCGCTTGGTGTCACGCACGTTCGTCACTCATGGCGTCGGTGCCGAGCGGGAATCTCAGACCGGTGGAGAACTCCTGTCCGAATGACCCTGTGGATGGTTAGTGGTCATCCGAAGAGGTCCATGGACATGAAGATCCCGGCCACCAGGGGGACCACACCGAGGACGATGAAAGCGGGCAGGAAGCAGACACCGAGGGGCGCCGACGCGCGTACGTCAACGCTCTTCGCGCGTTGCTCGACCTCGCTGCGCGCCCGTGCCCGCTGCTCGACCGCGAGGGACTCGATGGCCTCGGCGACCGCGGCCCCGGTCTCGTACGCGCGCCCGAGGCTGCGTCCCAGGGCCGCCAACTCCGCGTCGTCGGCGAGGTCGGCCCAGATCGTGGCCGGGTCGGCGCCGAGCCGGAGCTGGCGGGCGATCTGCGCGAACGCGTCGCCGCAAGGTCCTGGCAGCGCCTCGGCGACGATGCCCAGCGCGGGACCGACGGCCGCACCGGAGCGCAAAGACTCGGCCAGCAGGTGAACGGCGACAGGTTGCTCGGCACGCATCCGCTCACGCCGCTCGCGTGCTGCCGGCCCCTCGGTGCGTCCCAACACCCGCCAACCGAATGCAGCCACCCCACAGCCGACGACGACTCCGGGGATGCCGCCGACGAAGGCCCAGCCCGCGACGAACCCGAGCGTGACGAGCGCCGGACGCAGCCGCAGGAGCACGGCGACGTCGGCCGGGTGAGATCCCGCCCGATCGGGTCGTTGCGGCTCCGGGGCCAGGTGATCCGGGGGCGAGCGCATCGCGCTGGACACGGCGGCGGCTGCCGCGATCCCCGCCGCCATCGCGAGAGGGCTCATCAGCGCGTCACCGCGTCGGTGATCCGTTGCAGCCACAGCAGCCCCAGCAGGTCGAGCAGAGCGCCGACGACCAGGCAGCCGATGCCGACCGGGGTGGCCGTCAGGAAGTGCCACGGGTCGGCGCCCACGCTCGCAGCGAAGAGGAGCACCAGCACCGGCAGCGCGCAGATCATCCGGGCGGTCACCCGGGCCGCGGCCAACTCCACCGCCACCAGGCGTCCGGTCTCGGCCTCCTCACGCAGGAGGTCGGCCACCTGCGCGATGGAGGATCCCAACGCGGTGCCGGACCGATGGGCGACGTGCCAGGCAGCGGCAACAGTGGCCAGTTGCCCTGCCCCGGGCAGCCGCGAGATCTCGCGGAAGGCGCGCGGCACGTCCGACCCGAGGTTCGCCGCGACCGCGGCCGGGCCGA
>DASVMH010000128.1:0-1643 GCA_036384455.1 Marmoricola sp.
CGCAACGGGCGCGATGTCACCGTGACCTGGGCCGACAACCGCGGGCATTCCGGCAGCATCGGTGCAGGGGGCGGCAACGTGCCGCTGTCGTACGACTGGAGCACCCCGGTGTCCTTCACCGTGACGGTGACGGACAAGCCATCCGCACTGCAGCCTGCCGGCGCGCAGACGAACACCGTCACCGGGAACAGCGGCACAGGAGCGAAACCGCTGCCCGAGGTGTGGGTCAGTCGCGGAGGCCCGGCGACCTGGGGGCCGAGCACGTGCCAGAACGTGCGCGTGACCGTCTCCAGCGACTTCCCGGCGGGCCGGTACGTCGTGGATGCCTACAACAACGGCGTCTGGTTCGGGAACAACAAGGGCAATGCGGTGCAGGTCCCCGGAGACCTGGGATCCTACGTGTGCCCCGGCGAGGCGGGTCACACGATCTCGGTGAGCATCCAGGGGGTGAACGCGACCGTCCATCCGGTCATCTGGTGAGTCCCGCAGGGTGATCGGGAGGGGCAGCGCTCCCTCCCGATCACCGTCCTCGGGCGGCGTCGTCTAGGATGAAGCCGCGCGTTCGGGATGACGCGCGGCAACGGACATTGTGCGGGGGAATGCCGGTGAGAGTGCTGTCGTGGGTGCGCGCGCGTCCGAAGACGCTTGCGGCGACTGCGGGCGTGCTGGCCGGCACCGTGGTGCTGACCGGCATGGCGCTGGCCTACGACGGGCAGCCGACCACGAAGGTCGATCTGAACGATGCGGGCGTCTGGCTGACCAAGACCTCGAGCCTGCTGGTGGGGCACTTCAACCACGAGTCGACGGTGCTCGACGGCGGCCTGCGCACCAGCGGCGAGAACTACGACATCCTGCAGGCCGGTGCGACGGTGCTGGTCGCCGACCAGGGGAACTCCACCCTCACGGCGATCGACCCAGCCAATGTCGCGCTCACCGACAGCGCCGCGATCCCCTCCGACGCGAAGGTCGCGCTGGGGTCGCGCACGGCGGCGGTGCTGGATCGCAAGTCCGGTGACCTCTGGGTGGTGGGCGCCTCATCCGTGTCGGGTTTCGACGTGAAGGGCACCAAGCCGCTCGCGGAGCTCGGCAAGGACGCCGACGTCGCTGTCGCGCAGGACGGCACGGTGTTCGGCCTGTCCGTCGAGCGCGGCGAGATCGTGACGATCCCCGTCGACCGGCAGGGCGACCCGCTGGACGCCAGCACGGCATCCGTCGGCGAGATCGGAGCCTCGCCGCGTCCCTCGATCACGGCGGTCGGATCGACCCCCGTGGTTCTCGACGCCGCGGAGGGCGTGCTGTCCACACCCGGCGGCATCCGGGTCGAGCTCGCCGACCTCGGGGCCGGATCGCTGAAGGATGCTGTCCTGCAGCAGGCATCGGCGCCGGCGGACGCCGTCGCCCTGGCCACCGCGCAGACCCTGGTCGAGATCCCGCTGGACGGGGCGAAGCCCGTCGTGCGGAAGGCCGGCGGCACGGGGATCCCTGCCGCACCGGTGTTCCTGCAGGGCTGCACGTACGGAGCCTGGGGCGGCTCGGGCCGCTTCCTGCGCGACTGCGCGGGAGACGCGGACGACGTGGCCGCCGACATCCCGGGCGCGGAGCAGAGCACGCACCTGACCTTCCGCGTGAACCGCGACGTGATC
>DASVMH010000129.1:0-2084 GCA_036384455.1 Marmoricola sp.
GGGCCGAAGTCGACGCCGATCGTGCGCCCGTTGAAGTGCAGCTCCTGCTCCTGGCGGATGTTGCCGTAGCTCGCGTCGTTGAGGACCACGATGCAGACTTTACCTCCCACCCGGGCCAGCGTCTCCAGCTCTCCGAGACTCATTCCGAGGGAGCCGTCCCCGATGAGCGCCAGCACGGGACGCTCGGGATCGAGCACGGTCGCAGCGATCGCTGACGGGAGTGCGAAGCCCATGTTGCCGAAGCCGACAGGCTTGATGTAGGTGTTCGTCTGCGTGACCTGCCACAGGAACGACCAGACGCCGGGGTTTCCCGCGTCGGGGATGAGCAGCGTGTCGTCGGGCGCCACCTCGCGCAGCGCCCGCACGATGTCGGCGGGCGCCAGCGGGGCCGTGTGCTCGCCCTCGGCCACCGCGGTGCTCTCCCACCAGTCGGCACGCGCCTGCTGGAGGCCCTCGATCCACTCCTCGCGGCTCGCCCGTGCGGCCGCAGCACGGTCGCCCACCGCATCGAGGACCGCGCTCACGAACGACGAGATGTCCGAGACGATGCCGGTGGTGACCTCGGAGTAGTACCGGCCGATCATCGTCGAGTCGATGTCCACCTGGATCACGTCGGGCAGGACCCGCTTCCACCGGGTGGTCGAGACCGCGTTGAGGCTGTTGCCCAGGGCGAGGACGAGGTCGGCATCGCCGATCACCCGGGTCGAGATGGTCGTGCCCATCCGGCTCACGGCCCCGAAGGTCAGCGGGTGGGTCGTCGGCACGGCGCCGATGCCGTTGAAGGTGGTGACCACCGGGATGTTCAGAGCCTCGGCGAGCGCGAGCACGGCGTCGCCCGCGCGACCCCGGTTTCCGCCGTTGCCCAGCCAGATCACCGGCCGCTCGGCCGCGAGCAGGCGCTCGACTGCCTCCGCGACGGCGACGGCGTTGGGGGCGGGCCGCTGAGCGATCCAGTTGCGCGACGGGTGCACGTCGGGGATCTCCGGAGGCTGCTCCACCGTCCCCTCGATCGTGTCGCGGGCGAAGTCCAGATGCACGGGGCCCGGGTTGCCCGACATCGCGTTGATGTAGGCCTCCTCCATCGCCTGCTTGATCGACGTCGGGTGGGCGACGAGCCGGCTCAACTTGGTGAGCGGCTTGAAGAGCTCGACGTGGTCGGCGTTCTGGGCGTCGTCCTTGTTGATGTTCTCGCCGTTGTTGTTGCACGTGATCACGAAGCCGGGGCTCGAGTCGCGGTAGGCGCCACCGACGCCGGTCAGCAGGTTGGTCGCTCCCGGACCGGTGGTCGAGATGCACGCCGCGATCTCGCCGGTGAGGCGTCCGTAGGCGTCCATCATCACCGCGGCGGCGTTCTCGTGGCGGGTGTGGATGAGCTCGATCCCCGGGGTGTCGATGATCGCGTCGGTGATGGCCAGGGTCTGGCCGCCGACGACACCGAACACGTATCGGATCCCGAGCGACTTGAGCATGTCGACGACGATCTGGCCGCCGGTCTTCGGAGTGGTCATGAGTCCGTTCTTCTGTCGAGGGATGGTGGGGTCAGGATTCGGAGGGCAGCATCGCGGAGGCCCAGCCGACGGTCACGAGGCGTCCGTCGGCCCGGCGGATCCACACTTCGAGCTCGGCGGTGCGTCCGCCGCCCTCGCGCGGGACGACCGCGGTGACGAGTGCGTGGATGGTGATCGGCTCGAACACCTCGACGGGCACCAGGAACTTCGCCTGGATCCATCCCGTCGTGAAGAAGCCGGCTCCGAACGCCTGCACCAGCCGGGCGGCGATCAGGCCGAACTGCTGGGCGCCCTGCACGATCGGCTGGCGCAGCTTGCCCTGCCGGGCCGCCCGGAGGTCGTTGTGGGTGTTGACGACGTACTCTCCGAGCCGCGAGAACACGGCCGCCTGCTCGAAGGTGACGACCTTCGTCGCAGGCGCCAGCACGTCGCCGACCCGGGTGTCGGGGCCGAGCGCCTCGACGGTGCGGGCGCCCTCCGGCACCTCGCCCGTGACGCGGCGGTCGGGCGTGCCGCTCCCGCGGCCCCCCAGCGTGCCCGGGACGGTCTTGAGGATCTCGACGCCCCGGTGCCGGA
>DASVMH010000130.1:0-3991 GCA_036384455.1 Marmoricola sp.
TGCTCGACGAGTTGCGCGACGGGTTGGGCATGTCCACGCTGGCCGCCAGCGTCCTGACCACGCTGCCGGTGTTGTCCTTCGCCACGATCGGAGCACTGGCACCCCGCCTGGCCCGTGGCGTCGGGATCCATCGGCTGACGCTGCTCGCCCTGGTCGCCGTCACCGTCGGGCTCGCCACTCGCGCCGTCGTCCACCAACCCATCGTCTTCCTGCTGTTGTCGTTCCTGAGCCTGTCGGGCATGGCAGCCGCCAACGTGTTGCTGCCCTCGCTGGTCAAGGCGCACTTCCCCGACCGGATCGGCCAACTGACCGCCGTCTACTCCACCGCGCTCGCGATCGGCCTCACCGGAGCGTCGGTGCTGACCGTGCCGATCGCGAAGATCGGCGGGGGTGACCTCGACTGGCGGCGTGGACTCTTCGTCTGGGCCGTGCTCGGAGCTGTCGCGGTGGTCCCCTGGCTCGGGCTGGTCCGCCGTGACCAGGCACCGACCGAAGCCGGCACGCACCTGTCGATGGCAGCGATCGCGCGCACCCGGCTCGGCTGGGTGATGGCGATCTTCTTCGGACTGCAGTCGCTGCAGGCGTACTCCGTCTTCGGGTGGCTCGCGCAGGTCTACCGCGACGCCGGTTTCTCCGCGACCACGGCCGGGCTGCTGCTCGGGATCGTCACCGGCATCTCCATCCCCGGGTCGACCGTGATCCCGCTGCTCGCGGCCCGGATGCCGAACCAGACCGCCATCGTGATCGCGTTGATGGTCTGTTACCCGATCGCGTACGTCGGCCTGCTGGTCGCGCCGGACACGGTGCCGTGGCTGTGGGCACTCGTGCTCGGCATCGGGCTGTGCACGTTCCCGCTGATCCTGACCCAGATCGGGCTGCGCTCACGCACCGCGGAGGGCACGGCCGCGCTCTCCGGATTCACCCAGTCCATCGGCTATCTGATCGCGGTCGTCGGCCCGTTCGGCATCGGCGCGCTCTATGACGCCACCGGCGGATGGACGGTGCCGCTGCTGGTCCTCCTCGTGCTCGCGCTCCCCCAACTCGTCGTCGCCCTGGTCGCAGCACGACCGGCGTACGTCGAGGACGAGCTGCCCGCACGTCGCTAGGAGACTGCCGCGCAGATCGCGTACGCCGTGCTCTCGATCGCGTTGGCCTCGCCGTTGTGCACGTAGACCGTCCATGCCGTGCCATGGTCGTCCGGCAGCGAGTTCGCGACCACGACGTCCGTCGAGATCGTCCCCGCCGCGAAGCCGCCGCCCAGCACCTGCTTGCCCGCCGGGCAGGTCGCGGTGACCACGGTGCTGTCGTAGTAGTCGCCGGTCGTCGCGGGCGGGACCGAAACGGGCGTGGTGACGATCTGGTAGCCAGGGACGCCGCCGAGCGCAGCCACGGCAGCGGGAGTCAGCCTGCCGGTGCCGATCGTCCGCCGGTGGATGTCGACGCCGCGGATCGTGTGGTTCTTGATGTCGGAGCTGGTGATCTTGTGGGCGGCGACGGCACCGCCCGCCACTCCGATCGCAAGGATGACGGCGGCCCCCACCACCATCAGTCCGGCGCGCAGATGTTGTCCAACGGGTTCGCGCATGGCTTCGTCCTCTCGAAGGGCGCCCCTGGGGCGAAGCCAGGCGCGCCGGCCTGAGGATCAGTCTGCGAGCGTGCGGGACGCCGGGTCAATGACGATCTGGATCGATCAGCGCAGCGTCGGGATGAGGTCGGCGGCGACCTGCTCGAGGACGGCCTCGGAGCCGGCGTAGACGCCCTCGGCTCGAGGCCAGGCGACGATCGTGTCGGTGAAGCCCAACTCCGCGAGTCGGCCGGTCATCTCGGCGAAGAAGTCAGGGCTGCGTAGGGCGTAGCGGACCTCGCCGGCATCGACATGTGGGGTCGAGTCGGTGTGCACGAGGCGAGGCACGTCGGGGCGGCCGGTCCGCTCCAACTCCTCGCCGAACACCTCGGCCGCGCGCGCCAGCCCGGCGAACCATTCGTCGAGGCTCTCCGCGGTGCCCGGCCCCGTGGTGACCCACGCGTCGCCGTGGCCGGCCGCGAAGCGTACGGAGCGGGGACCGTTGCCCGCGACGATCAGCGGGAAGCCCGCCCCCGGGAGCGTGCGCGCACCGTCGGTCCGGAACCACCGACCCTCGTGGGTGAGGTGGTCCTCCGCGCGCAGTCGTTCCAGCACCTCGACGAACTCGAAGAACCGCTCCACACGGTCACGCACGCTCAGGTGCTCGACGCCCAGCACCCGCGAGTCGATGTCTCCCCCGGTGCCCACGGCCAGCCGGAAGCGGCCGCCCGAGACGTCCTCAAGGGCCTGCACATCGCGGAAGAGCCGGTACGGGTGGTGCAGGTTCGGCGCGGACACCAGCGTGCCCAGCCCGATCGTGCTCGTCACCCCGGCCGCCGCCGCCAGCGTCGGCAACGCCCCGAGCCACGGCGAGTCCGGCAACCCGCCCCAGACCAGGTGGTCGTACGTCCACGCGTGGTCGAAGCCCATCTCCTCGGCCGCCCGCCATTTCGGCGCGGCCTCGGCCCACGGCTGGTCGGTGAGCAGGACGATCCCGAAGCGCATGGGAGGAGCGTACGGGCCATGCTCGATCTCACCTGGCCCGTGTCCGCCACGCCCGAAGAACACCGCTCGGTTGATCTGGGTCTAGCGGCCCGGCAGGACTGAGTAGCCTGCCTCAGGTGCTCCCGGACGCTACCGAACGCCTGCGGTTCCGCGAGATGTCCGAGGACGACCTCGATGCGATGGCGCGGTTGCTGGGCGATCCCACCGTGATGCGCTTCTATCCCCGCCCCAAGACACGCGACGAGGCGCTGGAGTGGATCCGCTGGAACGAGCGCAACTACGCCGATCACGGTCACGGGCTCTGGATCATCGAGACCGACGCCGGCGAGTTCCTCGGCGACTGCGGGCTCACGCTGCAGCCCGTGGACGGCGAGCAGGTGCTCGAGGTCGGCTTCCACGTGCTCCCGGGCCACCAGGGACTCGGATACGCGAGCGAGGCCGCCACCGCGTGCCTGCGGTTCGCGCAGGACGTCCTCGGCGCCGCGTACGTCACCGCGATCATCAATCCAGACAACACCCTCTCGCGCCGGGTCGCCGAGAAGCTCGGGATGGCACTGGAGCAGCACACGGTCGTCCACGGGCAACCGGTCGTCGTCTACAGCCGTCGTCTCTCGACGTAGCTGGCTCCGGTCACCACGCTCATCGGCGGTACGTCGGAGGCCACGACGCACCCCGCACCCACCACGGATCCCCGGCCGATCGTGACACCGGGAGTGATCGTCGCCGCGGCACCGATCCACACGTCCTCCTCGATCACGATCGGCGCATGGGTGAGGAAGTCGTAGCGCTCATGGAGCTCGACGGGGTGGCCCGCGGTCGACAGCGTCACGCCGGGCCCGACCATCGTCCGATCCCCGATCGTGATGCCGCCCAGGTCGAGGAAGTAGCACCCCTGGTTGATGAACACCTTCTCCCCGAATGCTGCGCCCCGGCCGTAGTCACAGAAGAACGGCGGCAGGATCGAGAGCGATTCGGGCACCGTGCCGTCGAAGATCTCGGTCAGCAGCCCCCGGCGTCCATCCACGTCATCGAACGGCAGCGCATTGAGCCGCGAGCACAGCAGCATCACCTGCTGCGTGCGCTCCGCGAAGGCGCGCGACTCCGGCGTATGGGTCTGCAGTCGTTGCTCGTTGCGCACCCGCCGAAACTACCGAGTCGAGTGCGCAGAGGGCGGTCATAGCCCCCACTTCCGCACTCGACCCGCTCAGACCACGCTGAGCGGCAGCAGCTTCTGCCCCGTCGGTCCGACCTGGATGTCGGTGCCCATCTCGGGGCAGACGCCGCAGTCGTAGCAGGGGGTCCAGCGGCAGTCCTCGACATCCACGGACGACGGATCGAGGGCGTCCTCCCAGTCACCCCACAGCCAGTCCTTGTCGAGTCCGCTGTCGAGGTGGTCCCAGGGCAGGATCTCGTCGTACTCCC
>DASVMH010000131.1:0-4285 GCA_036384455.1 Marmoricola sp.
CTCACCCCGCTGCGCGAGGGCGGCTCGCTGCCCGGCGTCGTCGAGGCCGATGACCTGGGCACCTATGTCGCCAAATTCCGCGGTGCCGGGCAGGGGCTGAAGGTGCTCGTCGCGGAGGTGATCGTGGCCGAACTGGCCCGGGGTCTCGGGCTGCGCACTCCTCGGCTGGTGGGTCTCGACCTCGACCGGGCGATCGCGAAGTACGAGGCCGACGAGGAGGTCCAGGACCTGCTCAACGCCAGCCTCGGGCTCAACCTCGGCGTCGACTTCCTGCCCGGCTCCTTCGGGTACGAGCCGGGGCACGACCTCGATCCGGGCATCGCGGCACGGGTGCTGTGGCTCGATGCGTACGTCGCCAACGTCGACCGCTCCTGGCGCAACCCCAACCTGCTCGTGTGGCACGGCGACCTGTGGCTGATCGACCACGGCGCGGCGCTCTATTTCCACCACGGTTGGGCCGGCGGGGTGGGCGACCCGGAGCGATTCGCGGCCCAGCCGTGGAGCGCCGACGACCACGTGCTCAGGAGCTACCTGCCCGGGGTCGCCGCCGTTGCTGCGGAGATGGCGGCGGCGGTGACCGACGACCTCCTCACCGGCGTGCTCGATCTGGTTCCCGACGAATGGCTCGAGCCGGTGCCCGGCGCCGAGGATCCGGCAGCACTTCGCAACGCGTACGTCCGGTTCCTACAGGCGCGTCGGGACGGCGGACGGGCATGGCTCCCCGGGGGCACGTCATGAAGGCGTACCAGTACGTCGTGTTGCGCTGCGTCCCACGGGTGGACCGCGAGGAGTTCGTCAACATCGGCGTGGTGCTCTACTGCCAGGACGCGGATTTCCTCGAGGCGGCCTGGCACTGCGAGGAGTCGCGCCTGCGCGCGCTCGACAACTCGATCGATGTCGGGGCCGTGTGCGACGCCCTCACGTTCGTCGACTGGGTGTGCGCCGGCGACGAGCGGGCCGGCGAGGCGGGCACCGTCCCGCCCGGTCAGCGCTTCGGCTTCCTCAGAGCGCCGCGTTCCACGGTCGTGCAGCCCGGCCCCGTACACGGTGGCCTCACCGCTGATCCTGCGGCGGAGTTGCGCGAACTGCTGGATCGGATGGTGCGTTAGACCGACCCGCTGCAGTCGCGAGCTGATCTACGGCGTTGATCACTGCCATATGTCCGCAGTGATCAACGAACTAGTGCACGCCGACCTCAATGGGGGTCGGATTGGGTCTATTTGTGCCCGCGTTGGTCGGGGTGCCGAGCTCGCCCGAACTGTTGTCACCCCAGCACCAAGCGGTTCCGGCGGTTTTGATCCCGCACGCAACACCATCGTCCAGTGTGATGTTCAACCACGTACCGGAGACGTGGACCGGCTTCGGATGTGGGGCGTCGATATTGTGGCTGTTGGGCGGAGTGCCGAGTTGACCGGCATCATTCGCACCCCAGCACCAGACTGTGCGGTCGGCCTTCATGCCGCACGTCGAACCCGCGCCGGCGGAGACGTCCGACCATATACCGGCGATTTGGACGGGTTTAGGGTGCGCCGGAGAGCCGTCGCGGGTGTCAGGGCTGATGCCGAGTTCGCCGGCCTCCTTGTCGCCCCAGCACCAAGCAGTGCCGTCGGTCTTTACACCGCAAGTATCGTCAGAGCCGGCGGAGATGCTCGACCACGCGCCTGCGATCTGGACCGGGACCGGGTTCGCGTAGGTGTATGCCTTGGCCCCGGGGCCGAGTTGACCGGAGTAGTCATCGCCCCAGCACCAGGCGGTGCCGTCGCTCTTGACGCCGCATGTGTGGCTCATTCCAGCGCTGACGCTGGACCAATTTCCAGCGACCTGAACCGGTGTCGGAATTGGTTCACCGGTGTTGACGTTGGTGGCCGTGCCAAGTTGACCGTCCTCGTTGTAACCCCAGCACCAAGCGGTGCCGTTGCTCCGGATTGCGCAGGTGTGTTCTCCGCCCGCCGTGATGAGTGACCACTCGCCAGCGATCTGGATCAGAGTCGGGCCACCGGTGTTGTCCGTGGAGGTGCCGAGTTGACCTTCGCCGTTGTAGCCCCAGCACCAGGCGGAGTGGTTGGTCCTGATGCCGCATGTGTGGTCGTCACCAGTCGTGATACTCGACCACGCTCCGCGCACTTGGACCGGCGTCGGGTTGGGTCTGTCAGTGCCGGAGTTGGTGATGGTGCCGAGTTCGCCGTTCCAGTTGTTGCCCCAGCACCAGGCGGTGTCGTCGGTCTCGATCCCACAGGTGTGGCTGCCTGCGCTGATGTTGGACCAAGCGAGCGCGGTCGTGACGCGGCTGATGAGTTTGACGCAGGCGCCGACACCTGTCAGGGCAGCGATGTCGGTCGCCACGGTGGACAGGTACTGGGCAGAGGTGACGTTCGTGACGAGGCTTTTGAAGTTGGTGATGAAGCCTGCGAGATCGTAACCGGCACGGCCGCCGCCGAGGAGGGTTTGGATCTGTGCCAGCGTGATTTCCTTGGAATGTCGCACCTTGTTCAGAACCTGAACCAGTCGCACCACCGGGTTCGTGGTCGACACTCCGGCTGCTTTGGCGACGCGGGCCGTGGTGACCGGATCCTTCGTGTCCTTCAAGACTGCGATCACCTTGACCAGATTGGCCTCGGGGAATGCAAAACTCGCGACACTCCAGCGGCACGAATATCCCGCCTCGGCACTCTTGAGCAGCGGTGCGACCGCCTTTAGTTTGCACTGCAAGGTGCGCATGTATCCGAGTTTGGTCACCGATTCGCTACACGGGATTGGCCGCACCCAGGTCACGGCGGCCGTTGCCGCTGGACCGACCGGTTTCGAGTCTTTCCCTACCTTCCGCACCGATATCAGGTCCCGGCCCGGACCGTGGGTACTGTCGACGGTGATGGCGGCCGTCGGCATTTTGGGTGCGGTCGACCTGGCGTCCTTGGTCACCCTCACCGACCGCGTCGAGCCTTTATCTGGGCCACACACGACCGTGACACGTACGTACATCCCGGGCGTCAAGGGTGATGCAGCGTCGCCCGAGGCCAGTAACGCAGCCGTCCCGCCCGCGGGAAGCTTTCCGCCCGACGGCTTCAACGCCAAGTGTTTCACATGATTCTGAGCCGGCGGGCAACTGGTTGCCGCTACGGCGTCCTGGGCGCGGCCGTCGGCGGAGCCCGTCGCGCTCACCGGTCCCGCCGCCATCGCCGTCATCACCGTGATTGCGAGCGCCACCACTATCCCCATTCGGGGAACGTTGGGCCGATACCAACTGCCGCGATCCGTCATCGATGCCCCCGGGGTCGTCCAGTGATCCGAGCCCCGAGGCTCAGGCGGAGCTTAGCTGCCTCTGTCTGCCTGTGCTGCGCACCCGGAGAATATTCACGGCAACGAGTCGGACCACCTCAACAGCCTCAAGGACCGATGGTCTGATCCGTTCGCGTGTATACGGTCAGACCGGGACGAGCTCGACGGCACCGACCGCGTAGCGGGCGAGGACGGCGCGAGCGACGATCGGGTCCGCACCCAGGGGCTCGGAGACGGCGACGGCGCCGGCCTCGAGCGCGAGCTCGGCGGCTCGGTCGACCAACTGTCCGGGTGCCAGGAAGAGCGAGGCGACCGCGACGTGGCGGCGGCCCTCGCGACGGAACGCTCGGACGGCCTCGCCGGTGGCCGGGGGAGCGGTCGAGGCGAACGCCGCGGTGACCGGCAGTCGGTGCCGTGCGCCCCACGTGCGGGCGAGCCGGGCGACGGCCTGGTTGGCCAGCGGGTCGCTGGAGCCGGCGGCGGCGAGCACGAGCGCGTCGAGCTCTCGTACGCGCGCGGCGCTCAGTGCGGTGCGCAGCCGGTCGTCGAGGACGGAGAGGAAGTCCGGCTCGAGACCGAGCACGCGGGTGGCCCGGATCTGGACGTCGGGGTAGCGGGCGGACTGCTCGGCGACGGCCGAGGGCACGTCGACGCGGGCGTGGTAGGCCTCGCTGAGGAGCATCGGCACGACCACGATCTCCTCGTGACCCTTGCGGACGAGCTTGTCGACGACCTTGTCGAAGCGCGGCCGGCAGTGGTCGAGGAACGCCGCCTCGATGGGCAGGTCGGGGCGCAGGTCGCGTACCTGGGCCGTGAGGTCCTGGATGGTCTGCGGCGAGCGCGGGTCGCGGCTGCCGTGGGCGAGTGCAATCAGAGCTGGGGCCGTCATGTCGAGCGGCCTCCTTCCTGCTGTGCTCCCGACGCCATTGTCGTTCGCGGGCTGATGGATCGTTGGTGCGTGCCCCTCATCCGGGTGTCATCTCACCCAACGAGGAGGGTTACCGGGCGG
>DASVMH010000132.1:0-8270 GCA_036384455.1 Marmoricola sp.
GGGTGTTCGGCGGACTCACCGGAACCCTGCCCGAGCTGCCCGGACGCCTCGGGCAGTTGGCCACAGCTGCCCTCGCGCCCGGCGGTCCGCGGGTGATGCGGCCGCACGCACTGTCGGGTGCGGACTTCCGCAACGCCTACACGTCCGCGGGGAACACCCGGGCCGGCGTCGCCAACTACACCGGGCACGACCGCGTCCATCGCCTGACGGTCGCGACGATCCAGTTCTCCGGCTGGCAGCGCAGCGACCTGAAGACGTATGCCCACAAGCACCACCTCCCGTACTCCTCCGCCACGCTGACCCAGGTGCCCGCAGGCCAGTCCAGCGTCCCGACCAAGAGTGACGGAGGAGGTGCGATCGAGGTCGCCCTCGACCAGGAGGCGTTGCTGTCCACGGCTCCGTACGCGCGCCAGCGGGCCTACTTCGCTCCGAACACCGACGCGGGTGCTGCCGCGGCGTACAACAAGGTCTACGAGGACGTCATGCAAGGGAGGGCTCCGCACCTCGTTGCGCTGTCGGTCTCGTGGGGGTCGTGCGAGGGAGACACGAACAACCGCACGACGATCAACAACATCCTGCGCAGCATCGTGCGCAAGGCGCATGTGACCGTCTTCGCGGCCTCTGGGGACAGCGGCGCATACGACTGCCTGGGTGGACTCCTGGGGACCACGCCCGAGGAGGGCGTCGACTTCCCGGCCTCGTCGCCGTACGTCGTCGGCGTCGGTGGCACTCGGCTCACCGCGACGAAGCGGTCGCCGAACAACGGCAGCAACTGGCATGAGTCGGCGTGGAGTTGCGCCTCTAAGAGCGATTGCGCGGGCGGCGGTCTGGTCGTCATCGGCGGCGGTAGCGGTGGCAGTGGCGGTGGCGTGTCATCGGAGTTCAAGAAGCCGGACTTCCAGTCCTCGGTGTCTGCGAGCGGTCGCGCGGTCCCCGATATCGCCGCCGATGCGGACCCGGCGAGCGGATTCCCGGTCTACTCCAGTCAGGAGGGCTCCGGCACCGTCGGCGGCACCAGCCTCGCCACGCCGGTCTCGGCAGCGCTCTTCACCGACATGCTCGCCTCGCGCGGGTTCAAGCGCGGCATCGGCGACATCCACGGGAGGCTCTACGCGGCCGCGCGCCACTCCGGAACCTTCCGGGACATCACGTCGGGCAGCAACGGCGGATACTCGGCGGGTGCCGGGTACGACGCGGTCACCGGTCTCGGCGCACCGCTGTGGCCGGCCCTGGGCAACCGCTTCTTCCCCGGGGCGAAACCGTCCGCCACGGCGACGATCAAGCGGCACCATCCCCGCTCCCGCACCCAATGGCGCACGGTCACGGTGCACTGGGGCGGTCATGCCCCGAGCGGCACGAAGATGGTCACCGCCGAGGTCGTGGTCCGGCAGGGGAACGGGTCGATCGTCGCCCGGCGAAGTGGTGCCCGGCCCAGCGGTTCGCTCACCTTCACCGGCGCAGCAGGGCACACGTACAAGGTGATCGTGCAGGCGGCCAACAGCAAGCACGTCATGTCCGCCGTGGCCACGGCGAGCCTGACGGTGCCGCGCAGCCGCTGAAAAAATTTGCGCCTCCGGCAGGATTCGAACCTGCGACTCCTGGTACCGGAAACCAGTGCTCTATCCCCTGAGCTACGGAGGCATGCGGCCCGATCATCGACCAGGACGCGAGGTTGAACACTACCGGGCGAAACCCACGCGGTGGAAACCAGTGCCCGCCGATAGGCTTGGACGGTGAATCCCGAGCAACTCTCCGCCCTGATCGTCGCCGCCCTCACCCAGTTGAGTGCGGCGGGGCGCGTGACGTTGCCCGACGGTGTCCCGACCGACGTGGTGGTCGAGCGGCCGCGGCAGAAGGAGCACGGCGACTACGCCACCAACGTCGCGCTGCAGCTGGCGAAGAGGGCCGGGCTCAACCCGCGCGATCTGGCCACCATGCTCGCAGAGGTGCTGAGCGCGGATGCCGGGATCGACAGGGTCGACATCGCCGGCCCGGGATTCCTCAACATCACGGTCGCGACCGACGCTCAGGGCAAGGTGGCCGCTGACATCGTCGCGGCCGGCACGGCCTACGGCCACTCGGAGTCGCTGAGCGGCCAGCGGATCAACGTCGAGTTCATCTCCGCCAACCCCACCGGCCCGCTCCACCTCGGTCACACCCGGTGGGCGGTCCTCGGCGATGCGATCGGTCGGGTGCTGAGCGCTGCCGGGGCGGAGGTGACCCGCGAGTTCTACATCAACGACCGCGGCACCCAGATGGACCATTTCGCCGACTCGATCATCGCAGCGGCGCTGGGGCAGCCGAAGCCGGAGGACGGCTACGCCGGGGGTTACGTCGACGACCTCGCCAAGGAGGTCGAAGCGGCCAGCCCGGGCATCTTCGAGCTTCCCGGGGACGAGCGCCGGACGGCCGTGCGTGCCAAGGGCTACGAGATCCAGTTGCGCCAGCAGCAGGCCCAGTTGGACTCCTTCAACACCCACTTCGACGTGTGGTTCTCCGAGGCCTCGCTGCACGAGTCCGGCTCGGTCCCCGCGACGCTGCAGCGGCTCAAGGACCTCGGCCACGTCTATGAGGAGGACGGCGCGCTCTGGATGCGCACCACCGACTTCGGTGACGACAAGGACCGGGTGCTCATCAAGTCCGACGGCGAGCTGACGTACTTCGCCTCCGACACGGCGTACTACCTCGACAAGCGCTCCCGTGACTTCGACCTGTGCATCTACCTGCTCGGCGCCGACCACCATGGGTACGTCGGCCGGTTGCGCGCGATGGCCGCCTGCGTCGGCGACGACCCGGACAGGACGCTCGAGGTGATGATCGGGCAGCTCGTGAAGATCCTCAGCAACGGCGTCGAGATGAAGCTCTCCAAGCGTGCCGGCACGATCGTCACCCTCGACGAGCTCGCCGACGAGATCGGCGTCGACGCGCTGCGCTACTCCCTCGCGCGCTACCCCGCGGACAGTCCGCTGACCCTCGACGTCGCCGAGATCACCAAGGCGTCGGCCGACAACCCCGTCTATTACGTGCAGTACGCCCACGCGCGCACCTGCCGGATGCTCGCCAACGCCGCTGATCTGGGGATGACGCTTCCTGGTGACTCCTTCGACCCGGCGCTGCTCAGTCACGAACGGGACGGCGAGTTGTTGCGCGCGCTCGCCGACTTCCCCGGCGTCGTGGCGAGCGCGGCCGAGTTGCGCGAGCCGCACCGGATCGCGCGCTACCTGGAGGACACCGCCTCGGTGTTCAACAAGTGGTACGACACCAAGGAGTGCCGGATGCTGCCGCAGGGCGACGAGCCGGTGACCGACGCCAACCTCGCCCGGATGACCCTGGTGGTCGCCACCCAGACGGTGCTGCGCAACGGGCTGGACCTGTTGGGCGTCTCGGCGCCGGAGCGGATGTAGTGGTGAGGGCGCACGAAGCAGGCTGGGCGCACGCTGCTGTCTCCGTACGGGGTCCCGCCTGGCTGCGCGACCCCGACGACGTCAACGCGCTCGTGCCGCAGTTGTGGTCGAGCACCGCGCGCAAGGTCGACGGCGTGCTCGAGGTCGGGGGAGTGCGGGTCACCGACCTCGTCGCCGAGCACGGCTCCGCGACGTACGTCCTGGACGAGGCCGACTTCCGTGCCCGGGCGCGCGCATTCCGCGATGCGTTCGAGGGCTACGACGTCTACTACGCAGGCAAAGCCTTCCTCTGCACGACCGTGGCCCGCTGGATCGCCGAGGAGGGGCTGAGCCTCGACGTGTGCTCGGGCGGGGAGCTCGCGGTCGCGGCGCGGGCCGGCGTGCCGATGGAGCGGGTCGGCTTCCACGGCAACAACAAGACGACGGCCGAGCTGGCCGAGGCGATCGAGCTCGGCGTGGGCCGGATCGTGGTCGACTCCTTCCACGAGATCGAGCGGCTGGCGAGCTTGGTCCCGGCCGGCTCCACGACCGGTGGCATCGGCGTGATGGTGCGCGTGACCGCCGGTGTCGAGGCGCATACGCACGAATACATCGCGACCGCCCACGAGGACCAGAAGTTCGGTCTCTCGATCGCCGACGGCTCGGCGGCGGAGGCGGTCCGGCAGATCCACGAGACCCCAGGTCTTGAGTTGCTCGGCCTGCATTCCCACATCGGCTCGCAGATCTTCGACTCGGCGGGCTTCGAGGTGGCCGCCCGGCGGGTGCTCGCGCTGCACGCGCAGATCAGCGACGAGATCGGCGTGGTGATGCCGGAGCTGGACCTCGGCGGCGGTTTCGGGATCGCCTACACCACGCAGGACGACCCGAGCGACCCGGCGCAGCTCGCGACGGAGCTGACCAAGATCGTCACCGAGGAGTGCGACTCCCGCGGGCTGGAGGTTCCCCGCCTGTCGATCGAGCCGGGTCGAGCGATCGTCGGGCCGGCGATGTGCACCGTGTACGAGGTGGGCACCGTCAAGGCGGTCGAACTCGATGGCCCCCAAGGAGCACGGCCGGTCCGAACCTACGTCTCCGTCGACGGCGGGATGAGTGACAACATCCGCACCGCCCTCTACGACGCCGACTACTCCTGCACCCTCGCCAGCCGAACCTCGGACGCGCCCGCGCTGCTCGCGCGCGTGGTCGGCAAGCACTGCGAGGCCGGCGACATCGTGGTGATGGACGAGTTCCTACCCGGTGACGTGCGTCCCGGCGACCTGCTCGCGGTGCCGGCCACCGGCGCGTACTGTCGCTCGATGGCCAGCAACTACAACCACGCGCTGCGCCCGCCCGTGATCGCGGTCGCCGACGGCGTCGCCACCGTGATCGTGCGCCGCGAGACCTTGGCCGACCTGCTCGCCACGGACCTGGGCTGAGCCGTCCCGCGTCTGGAACGCGGGAGCGGAGCGCAGCCGAACAATGGGAGGATGGGGCGGTCATGAGTGAGAAGTCGTTGCGGGTCGCGCTGCTCGGCTGCGGAGTCGTCGGCAGCCAGGTCGCGCGACTGATCCTTGAGCAGTCCGAGGACCTGACCGCGCGTGTGGGCGCACCGGTCGAGCTCGCCGGCATCGCCGTACGCCGCCTCGGCCTGGCCCGTGACGCCGAGATCCCTGCCGACCTGTTCACGACCGATGCCGAGGAACTCGTCGCGCGCGCGGACATCGACATCGTGGTCGAGGTGATCGGCGGCATCGAGCCGGCCCGCAGCCTGATCCTCTCCGCGCTCGAGCACGGCTCGGGCGTGGTCACCGCCAACAAGGCGTTGCTCGCCGAGGACGGCGCCACGCTGTTCGAGGCGGCCGAGAAGCACGGGCAGGACATCTACTACGAGGCTGCCGTCGCCGGGGCCATCCCGATCCTGCGGCCGCTCCGCGAGTCGCTGGCCGGCGACCAGGTCACCCGGGTGATCGGCATCGTCAACGGCACCACCAACTACATCCTCGACAAGATGGACACCTCGGGTGCCGGCTTCAGCGAGGCACTGGCCGAGGCGCAGGCGTTGGGGTACGCCGAGGCCGACCCCACCGCCGACGTCGAGGGTTTCGACGCGGCTGCCAAGGCCGCCATCCTCGCCAGCCTCGGCTTCCACACGCGCGTCACCGCCGCCGACGTGCACCGTGAGGGCATCACCGACGTGAGCGCCAGCGATGTCGCCTCGGCCCGTGACATGGGTTGCGTGGTCAAACTCCTGGCCATCTGCGCGGTCGAGGACACCCCCGAGGGACCGGCCGTGTCGGCGCGGGTGCACCCCGCGATGATCCCGAGGAACCACCCGCTGGCGAGCGTGCGCGAGGCGTACAACGCAGTCTTCGTCGAGAGCGAGGCCGCCGGCCAGCTCATGTTCTACGGCCCCGGTGCCGGTGGTCCGCCGACCGCGAGCGCGGTCCTCGGTGACCTGGTGACCGTCGCGCGGAACCGGCTCGCGGGCGCGACCGGAGCAGCCGACTCTTCGTACGCGGGGCTGCCGGTGCTGCCGATGGGCAGCACCCAGACCCGCTACCACGTCCAGATCGACGTCGACGACAAGCCGGGTGTGCTCGCCGCGGTCGCGCAGGCGTTCGCCGAGCGCGACGTCTCGATCCAGACGGTGCGGCAGGAGGGCCGTGGCGACGACGCCCAGCTGGTCGTGGTCTCCCATGTCGCCAGCGACGCCGATCTCGCCGCCACCGTCGAGGGGATCCGCGACATGCCACACGTGCGTGAGGTGTCTTCCGTGATGCGAGTCGAAGGAATGGACCAGTGAGTGTGACCCACCGGCAGTGGCGCGGCGTGCTCGATGAGTATCGCGACCGGCTCGACATCCCCGAGGGCACCCCGACCGTGACCCTGCGTGAGGGCGGCACACCGTTGATCCCTTCGGCGTGGCTGTCCGGCATCACCGGTGGCGACGTGTGGCTCAAGGTCGAGGGCGACAACCCGACCGGATCGTTCAAGGACCGTGGCATGACCGTCGCGCTCTCGGTGGCGGTCGGTCAGGGGGCCCAGGCCGTCGTCTGTGCCTCGACCGGCAACACCTCAGCGTCGATGGCCGCCTATGCGGCGCGGGCCGGCATCAAACCGCTGGTGCTGGTGCCCCAGGGCAAGATCGCGGCCGGCAAGCTGGCCCAGGCGATCCTGCACGGCGCCCAGGTGATCATGGTGCGGGGCAACTTCGACGACTGCCTGCGGCTGTCGCGGAGCCTCGCCGAGCAGTACCCCGTCGCCCTGGTCAACTCCGTCAACCCGATGCGGCTGCAGGGGCAGAAGACCGCGTCGTTCGAGATCGTGGATTTCCTCGGCGACGCCCCCGACGTACACGTGCTGCCGACCGGCAACGCCGGCAACATCTCGGCCTACTGGCTCGGCTACCGCGAAGACCATGCGGCCGGCAACGCGACCAAGCTGCCCGTGATGCGCGGCTGGCAGGCCGATGGCGCCGCACCGTTGGTCAAGGGCGCGCCGATCGACGACCCCGAGACGGTCGCCTCGGCGATCCGGATCGGCAACCCCGCCTCCTGGGACCTCGCGGTCGAGGCCGCGGACCGCTCCGGCGGCAAGTTCCGCTCGGTCACCGACGACCAGATCCTCGCCGCGCAGCGTGACCTCGCCGCCCGTGAGGGCGTGTTCGTCGAGCCCGCCTCGGCAGCGGGCGTCGCCGGCCTCCTCCTGGAGGCCCGTGAGGGCGTCCGGTACGCCGGGGAGCAGATCGTCGTGACCGTCACCGGCCACGGACTCAAGGACATCGACACCGCGTTGTCGACCTTCACCGACCTCGTCGACACCGTGTGCGACGCGGACGTCGATGCGGCCGCCGCGGCCGCCGGTCTGGCCTGATGGCTCTCGTCGACGGCCCTGTCGTCGTCGAGGTCCCGGCCACCTCGGCCAACCTCGGCCCTGGATACGACTGCCTCGGTCTCGCGCTCGAACTGCGTGATCGGTTGACCGCGAGCGTCGCGGGCACCCTCTCGATCACGGTCGACGGTGAGGGTGCGGAAGAGGTGCCCACCGACGAGTCGCACCTGGTCGTCCGCGCCGTACGTGCGGGCCTGGAGTTCCTGGGTGAGGGGCTGCCCGGCCTGACCCTGCACTGCGACAACGTCATCCCGCACAGCCGTGGGCTCGGCTCGTCGTCTGCCGCGATCGTCGGCGGGTTGTGCCTGGCCCGCGGTCTCGTCGCCGACGGTGTCGCGCGGATGGACGACGACGCGCTGTTCGCGCTCGCCAACCGTCTCGAGGGCCATCCCGACAACGTCGCCCCGGCCACGTACGGCGGCTTCGTGGTGTGTGGACAGGCCACCGGCGGCGGACGCACCGACGTGTGGGCGCAGCGCGCGCCGATCGGGCCCGAGATCGCCGCGGTGGTGTTCGTCCCCGCCGACGGCGTGGCCACCGAGGTGGCCCGCGGGCTGCTGCCCGCCGAGGTCGCGCACACCGACGCGGCCGCGAACACCGGTCGTGCGGCCCTCCTCGTGGCCGCGCTGGCGGGCGCCCCCGAGAGGCTGTTGCGCGCGACCGAGGACTTCCTGCACCAGCGGTATCGGGCGAGTGCGATGCCCGCGTCGTACGCGCTCGTCGAGGATCTCCGCGAGGCGGGAGTGCCCGCCGTGATCTCGGGGGCCGGCCCGACGGTGCTGGCATTCACCGCTCCGGTCCTGCCCGTCGCGGACACGGTCCGGGCGCTCGGACCGGACGGCTGGCGGGTCGAGACGCTGTCGATCGCCACGACCGGGGTCCGGCTCACGACAGCGGGTTGAGTGCGCCCCGCACCGACCGTGTATGGTCGGGCCAGCCGCGCCGGAGTGCGCTGCATCACCATCGATGCTTCTCCCGGCGCAACGGCTCTCCAAC
>DASVMH010000133.1:0-5995 GCA_036384455.1 Marmoricola sp.
TATTCGAAACGAGCGAAGTCCGGGGCCTCGCACCAGAACCGGCCCTCGTCGTCGGTGAACATCCGGCGCCCGGGACGCGCGCGCCCGAGTGTCCCGGGGCGCTCGAGCCACTCCTCCGAGCGGCACGCGGTGAACTGGCCCTCCGTGGAGCCGTAGAACTCCCACGTCGACTCCGGGGGGAACACCTCGATCAGGCGCCGCTTGACGTGCTCGGGGCAGGGCGCGCCCGCGTGGGCGACCAGGCGGAAACAGCTCAGGTCGGGCCACCCGTGCTCGTCCCAGTGCGCGAAGAGCCGTTGGAGATGCGCCGGCACGCAGAACATCGTGGTCGGCCGTTCGCGTTCGATCGCTGCTGTGATCGCTGCCGGATCGAACGGCCCGGGCACCACGACCCGGCCGCCGGCCAGCAAGGTTCCCATCGCGAATCGCAGCGGCGCGGAGTGGTAGAGCGGGCTGAGCACCAGGTTGACGTCGGTCCTGCAGAACCCCCACAGCTCCCGTTCCTCGGTGAGCAGCGCCTCGGACTCCTGCTCGGTGAGCAGCCCGCTGTAGACACCTTTCGGGGTTCCGGTGGTGCCGCTCGTGCAGTGCATGGGGCGACAGCGCGGCACGGCGCCCCGGAAGCGCGCTGGGGTCCTCTCCACCATCGCGTGCAGGTCCGCATCCGTCTCGACCACCAGGTCGGGTCGGACGGTGCCGAAGATCCGCTCGCGCTCGGACGCCGTGAGCTTCGGGTCCAACGGCACCGGGAACATCCCCGCCGCCAGCAGCGAGATCACCAACTCGACGTACGGCACCGAGCCGGGCACCAGGAGCGCGATGCGGGAACCCTCCGCGAGCTCGACGTGATCGGTGGTCACCCGCCCATCGTAGAGATGGCATAGTCCCGGCCATGCCATGGAACGACCTGGGACCGGCGCCCTATCTTGCCGTCGTCCTGGCACTGTCGGTGCTCGCGCAGTGGGTCGCGTGGCAGATCCGGATGCCGGCGATCCTCGCGCTGCTGCTCGTGGGCTTCGGTCTGGGGCGGCTGGTCTCGCCCGAGCACGTCCTCGGCCGCGACGTGCTGTTCGGTGGGGTGACCATCGCGGTCGGCATCATCTTGTTCGAGGGCAGCATGTCGCTGCGGCTCGCGCATGTGCGCGACCTCGGCAAGTCCGTCCTCCGGTTGTGCACCGTCACGGTGGCGATCGCCTGGGTGCTGATCACCCTCTCGGCGTGGCTGTTGGGCTTCGACCTCCCCTTGGCCCTGCTCCTGGGGGCCAACCTCGTCGTGACCGGCCCGACGGTGATCGGGCCGATCCTGCGACAGCTCCGCCCGACCCGAAGGGTCTCCTCCCTGTTGCGCTGGGAGGGCATCGTGGTCGACCCGATCGGTGCGGTGCTCGCGGTCCTCGTCTTCCAGGGCGTGGTCATCGGCGGACTCGGCGAGGCGGTGCCGCAACTGGCCTGGGCGATCGTCAAGGCGGTCCTGGTCTCGGTCGCTATCGCGCTGGTGCTCGGGGTGTTCCTCGAGGTGCTGATGCGCCGTCACTTGGTGCCGGATTTCCTGCACGGCGTGCTCTTCCTCGCTGCTGCGGTCGGCGGGATGGTCGCCGCGGACGCGGTCCAGGACCAGAGCGGTCTGCTCACCGTGACGATCCTCGGCGTCTACGTCGGCAACCGCCCGCAGATGCACATCGAGCACGTGGCCGAGTTCAAGGAGCATCTGCAGGTGCTCTTCGTCGGCGGGCTGTTCGTCGTCCTCGCGGGCCGGATCAGCCCACACGACGTGGTCGACGTGTTGCCGCAGGCGCTGCTGTTCTGCCTGCTGCTCATCGTCGTCGTACGCCCGGTGAGCGTCCTGGTCGGACTGTGGGGCACCGGGGTCAGCCGCTCGGAGCGGGTGCTGCTCGCCTGCATGGCGCCACGGGGGATCGTCGCGGCCGCGGTGAGCAGCATCTTCGCGCTCGCCATCACGATCGCCGCGCACGACCAGCCGCGACTGCACCATCTGGCCACCCAGGCCGAACGGCTCGTGCCGGTGATCTTCGTGGTCGTGGTGGTCACCGTCGCCGTCTACGGCTTCGGGGTCGGCTATCTGGCCGAGCGGCTCGGACTTGCCAGCCCCTCGCCGCAGGGCGTCATCTTCGTCGGCGACCAGAGCTGGGTCGTCGACGCGGCGCGGGTGCTCAAGGACGCAGGTATCCATGCGGTGGTGGTGTCCTCGCAGTACCGCTCGCTCGTGGGTGCCCGGATGTCAGGGCTCACCACCGTCAACGCGAACATCCTCAGCGACTACGCGGTCAAGGACATGGAACTGGCCGGCATCGGGAGTCTTATCGCGTGCACACCCGACTCGGAACTCAACGCCACCGCGGCCCGTGAATTCGCGCACGTGCTCGGTCGGGCGAACGTCTTCCAATTGAGGCGATCGGACAACGCGACCGGTGATCGTCGACGCGCGGCCGGTCACCTCTCGGCCCGCTTCCCGTTCCGTCCGGCGCTCTCCGAGCCCGAGATGGAGGCCCTGGTCGAATCCGGCATGACCGTGAAGAAGACCGCCCTGACCGAGGAGTTCCCGATCGAGGCCTTCCTGGAGCGCTACGGCGAGGACACCGTCCTGCTCTTCACCATCAAGGGCAACGAGCTCGAGGTCCTCGGCTCCGACACCAAGCCGCCTCGCAAGGGCGTCAGCGTCGTCGCCCTCGTCCACGACGCCGAGACCCCAAAACTCTGACCCAAAAATGCGCCGAGACCCCAAAACTCTCACGGAAAATCGCGCCGAGACCCCAAAACTCTGACGGCTGTCATACTCGCCCGGTGACGACACGGGTGGGCCTGACCGGCGGGATCGCCAGCGGGAAGAGCGCGGTCTCCAGCATCCTGCGCGACCTCGGCGCGGTCATCATCGATGCGGACGCGCTGGCCCGCGAGGTCGTCGCGAAAGGTACGCCCGGGCTCGATGCCGTGGTCGCGGAGTTCGGCGCTGACCTGCTCGGTCCCGACGGTGAGCTCGACCGGCCCAAGATGGGTGCCCTGGTCTTCGCGGACGAGGATGCGCGCAGACGCCTGGAGGCGATCGTGCACCCCCTCGTCTTCGAACGGATCGTCGCCCTCGAGGAGGGCGCACCGGAGGACGCGGTCGTCGTCCACGACATCCCGCTGCTCGCCGAGAGCGGGCGCGCGGACACGTTCGACGCGGTGATCGTCGTGGATGCGCCGCAGGATGTGCAGATCGAGCGAATGGTGCGTGATCGCGGCTGGTCGGAGGCCGAGGCGCGCGCCCGGATCGCCGCGCAGGCCGACCCGGATGAGCGGCGCGCGATCGCCACGCATCTCATCGACAACACCGGCACCCTCGCCGACCTGCGGGGCCGGGTCGAAGCAGTGTTCGGCGAGATCGTGGGCGACGCGGGCTAGAGCCCGGTCACGCCCTCCTCGCCGTACCCCTCGGCCTGCTCGTCGAAGGTCTCGTGCTCGAGCAGGTGCAGGACCGGGACGCCGAGCTTGCGGCGGGCCCGGGAGGTCCAGTCGACGTGGAAGAACTCCGCGACCACGTGCGGGCGGGTCATGATGATCGCCTCGCGTGCGTCGACGGCGCCCACCTTCGCGGTCAATGCCGAGATGGGCTCGTCGTGGACGGCCTCGCCGTCGGCCGTCGCGCCGGTTGCTCGCAGGAGATCGAGGCTGGCGGCGAGGCCCTTCTCCGCCGTCTGCTGGAGCTCGCTCTGCAACTCCTGGACCTGCTCGACGTCCATAGCGAGTGTCGGGGCGGCCATCACCTCGCCAGCGCCGAGGGCGCCGATGCCGGCCTCGACCTGCGCGGCGGCGTCCTCGACGGGCAGCAGCACGGTGTAGTGCACGGGTGCCTCCTGCTCGTGCAGGGAATAGACCTGCCGGGCATCACCCTCGCTCAGCGCCTCCTCGATCAGCAGTACGACCTCGTAGCTCATCGCGACCTCCTCTGACCCATAACCGAGAACCTACCCGCCCAGGACATTACCGAGGTCGTAGCTCACCGGCTCGTCGAGTTGCTCATAACCACACGACTCCGGGTCGCGGTCCTCGCGCCACCGCTTGAACTGCGCCGTGTGCCGGAAGCGGCGCCCCTCCATGTGCTCGTAGCCGACCTCGAGCACGCGCTCGGGGCGAAGGGGGGTGAAGGACAGGTCCTTCCCCTGACTCCACCGGCTCTGCGTGCCCGGAACCCGATCAGGGTTGGCGATGGCCCATTCCTGCCACTCACCCCACGGATGCTCGGAGATGTCGCAGACCAGGGGAGCGAGCTCATCGATCAGCTCTGCGCGTCGAGCTTCGGTGAAGGAGGCGGCCACCCCGACGTGCTGCAGTTTTCCCCCGTCGTACAGGCCGAGCAGCAGCGAGCCCAGCAGCGGCCGGTCATCGGTGGAGTTCTTGTGCAGCCGATAACCCGCGACCACGACGTCGGCGGTGCGGGCATGCTTGATCTTCAGCATGGTGCGGGCGTTCTCCTGGTACGCCGCACTCATCGGCTTCGCGACGACTCCGTCGAGCCCGGCGCCCTCGAACTGCTCGAACCACTCCTCGGCCTCGGCCGGGTCGGTGGTGGTCCGGGTCAGGAAGCACGGGCCGTCGAGGCCGGCGAGAGCCTCTTCCAGTGCGGCACGCCGCTCGGCGAACGGCCGCATCGTGAAGTCCTCATCGCCGAGTGCGAGGAGATCGAAGGCGACGAAGCTCGCCGGCGTCTCCTCGGCGAGCTTGTTGATCCGCGACGCCGCCGGATGGATCCGCTCCTGGAGAACCTCGAACTCCAGCCGCGGGCCGATCGAGACGAACAGCTCCCCATCGAGGACGCAGCGAGCGGGCAACTGTGAGCGCATCGCGGCCACCATCTCGGGGAAGTAACGGGTCAGCGGCTTGGTGTTGCGTGAGGTCAGCTCGACCTCGTCGCCGTCCTTGAACACGATGCACCGGAAGCCGTCCCACTTCGGCTCGAAGGACAGGCCACCATCGAACTTCGTGGGGTCGGGCCAGTGCCCGTTGGGAGGGGCCTTGACCGACTTCGCCAGCATCGGGCGTACGGGCGGCATGACGGGGAGGTCCATGACGAGAACCTATCCGGGGACTGCGACATACTCGGCTCCATGGCGAAGGATCTGCGCGAGGTGCTGCGGGCGCCCGACGGTCCGGTGGATCTGACGAAGATCGACTCGGGCGCAACGCCCTGCTTCGACGGTGACAAGGACGACGGCGAGAGGGCGCTGACCGAGTTGGGGGAGGACCTCGCCGATCTCCAGGAGCGGCTGTTCGCCCACGGCTACACCGGCGGCAAGGGCAGTGTGCTGCTCGTGTTGCAGGGGATGGACACCGCGGGCAAGGGTGGCGTCGTCAAGCACACCGCCGGTGTCTTCGATCCAGGGGGCTTGAGGATCAAGTCCTTCAAGACCCCTACGAAGACCGAGCTCGCCCACGACTTCCTCTGGCGGATCGAGAAGGAGGTCCCGCAGCACGGTCAGGTCGGCGTGTTCGACCGCTCCCACTACGAGGACGTGTTGATCGTCCGGGTCCACCAGCTCGCCCCGGCCGATGAGATCGAGCGCCGGTACGGCGCGATCAATGACTTCGAGAAGCGCCTGGCCGACGGCGGCACCACGATCGTCAAGTGCATGCTGCACATCTCTGCCGACACGCAGAAGGAGCGGCTGCTTGCGCGCCTCGACGACGCGACGAAGCAGTGGAAGTTCAAGCCCGGCGACGTCGACGAGCGGGGCTACTGGGCGGCGTACCAGGAGGCGTACGAGCTGGCGCTCGAGCGCTGCAGCACCGACGTCGCCCCGTGGTACGTCGTCCCCAGCGACCACAAGTGGTATCGCAACTGGGCGATCGCGAAGCTGCTCCACGACGCGCTGAGCGATCTCGACCTGGACTGGCCGAGCCCTGACTACGACGTCGCCGAGCAGCGGTCCCGGCTCCGGGAGGACCTGTGATCCCCGCCGTACGCGCGACCCGCTACCTCACCCCGCTGCGCGAGGGC
>DASVMH010000134.1:0-4844 GCA_036384455.1 Marmoricola sp.
GGCGGTCGTCCGCTCCCTGATCACCCTGCGCGGCCTCACCCATGCCGAGACGGGCGGCATCGTCGCCGCAGCGACGACCAGCCTGCCCGAGGACTTCGGCGGTGAGCGTAACTGGGACTACCGCTTCTGCTGGCTCCGCGACGCGGCGCTGACCCTGCAGGCGCTGCTGTCGTGCGGCGTCACCGGCGAGGCGAACCTCTGGCGAGGTTGGCTGCTGCGTGCGGCGGCGGGTGATCCCGAGGACCTGCAGGTCATGTACACCGTCGACGGTGGCCGCGACCTGCCCGAGCAGGAGTTGACCCATCTCGCGGGCTACGCCGGCTCCAAACCCGTACGTGTCGGGAACGGCGCCGTCGGCCAGCGGCAGAGCGACGTGCTCGGTGAGGTGATGTGTGCATTGTCCGAGGCCCGCGATCGCGGGCTAACCGAGTCCACGTGGAGTTGGGCGCTGCAACGCGCACTGGTCGAACACCTCGCCGACGACTGGCACATCGCCGATCACGGGCTGTGGGAGATCCGCGGTCCGCTGCGGCACTTCACCCACAGCCGCGTGCTCGTCTGGGCGGCCTTCGACCGCGCGATCCACGCCGTCGAGAAGCACGGCCTCGAGGGTCCGATCGAGCACTGGCGCGAACTGCGCGACCAGGTACGAGCGGAGGTGCTCGAGCGCGGTTTCAACAAGGAGCGCAACACGTTCGTCCAGCACTACGACACCACCGAGGTCGACGCGTCTTTGTTGGTGCTCCCCCAGGTCGGGTTCATCGAGGCCGACAACCCGATGATGCTGGGCACGATCGCAGCGATCGAGGCCGACCTGATGCATGAGGGCCTGCTGCTGCGCTACCGGACCGCCACCGGCGTGGACGGCCTGTCCGGCGAGGAACACCCGTTCCTCGCGTGCTCGTTCTGGCTGGTCACCGCCTATGCCGGTGCCGGCCGCCTCGACGAGGCGCGCGCCCTGATGGACCGGCTCGTCGCGTGCTGCAACGACGTCGGCCTGCTCAGTGAGGAGTACGACCCGGTCCGTGGGCACATGGTCGGCAACTTCCCCCAGGCGTTCTCCCACCTCGCCCTCGTCCACGCCGCCCACGCCGTACGCGACGCCGGGAGTTGATCGGGTGCCGGCTGAACCGGCGGTTCCGGCATTGTCCGGCGCAGGATGCCGCGCACGGCGCCGTGCGACGTGGCTGTCTCTCGCGGCTGACGGGCCGCTGTGAGTTGCGGTACTTGGCAGCGACGACGGAGGTGGACGGGTGGCTCGGGCCGGCGGTCGGGTGTCCGGCTTGTGGTGGGTTGTCCCGTCGACCGGGCGGGATATCGCAGAGTCGTGTAGATCCCATCCACCTGGTGAACGAGATCTACACGACTCTGAGGATCGGGCCCTCCGCGGAGGACGTTCTTCGCGTACCGGACAGCCGAGCGCAGAGCGCGGCCACCCGTCCACCGTCCTCGTCGCTGCCAACGACCGCAACTCACGACGACCCGTCACCCGCGAGCGATTCGAACCACCCATCAACCCGACGCGGCGACCGCCCCGGCCACCACCGAACCGGCGGAATCAGGCAGCCGTCCGCGCACCCCGCCGAGCCCGCACCGCGTCCCGGGCGAACTCCAGGCCCGAGGTGACGGTCAGCACGAACGCGATGCCCATCAGCACCGCCGAGAGCCACCACACGATCATGCCGGGGACGTGCCAGGAGCCGACGAGATGGTTGAAGGGCGCGACGAAGCCCCCGAGGGCGAGTCCCTGCGCCATCGTCTTCGCCTTGCCGCTCTGGTTGGCGGCCATCACGACGTGCTTGGCGATCGAGAGCCGTGCGAAGGTGACCGACCATTCGCGGACGAGCACGACGATGGTCACCCACCACCACAACTCGCCGATGATCGACAGACCGACGAAGGCCATGCCCGTGATCGCCTTGTCCGCGATCGGGTCGGCGATCTTGCCGAAGTTGGTGATCAGGTTGTGCTTGCGGGCCAGGTCGCCGTCGATCTTGTCGGTGACCATGGCCAGGAAGAAGAGCAGGTACGCGATCCAGCGCCAACCGTTGCTGTGGCCGTGCTCGTGCAGCAGCGCCCATCCGAAGAACGGCACCATCACGATGCGCAATGTGGTCAGCGCGTTGGGCACGTTCCAGTTGCTGACCTGGCGGGTCTGCTCGCTCGTCATCGGTCCTCGCTGATCGGTGCGCCCGGCCGGGCGACCAGGTCCACGCCGTCCGTGGCGACGACGACGGCCTCGATCATGTCACCGATACGTACGCCTGCGGGCGGTTCCAGGATCGTCGTGGTGCCGTCCACCTCGGGTCCCTGGCAGGCGGCGCGCCCCTCGACACCGTCCTCGATCGCCTCCACCAGCACCTGCACGGTCTCGCCGATCCGTTCCTCAGCACGTTGAGCCGTGAGTTCCTCGGCAAGGGCGGTCAGGTGCGCGAGCCGGTCGGCGATCTCGTCCTCGTCGACCTTGTCGCCGTACGTCTCCGCCTCGGTGCCGTCCTCGTCGGAGTAGCCGAACACCCCGACGGCGTCGAGGCGGGCCTGCTCGACGAAGTCGCACAACGTCGTGAAATCGGCCTCGGTCTCGCCGGGGAAGCCGACGATGAAGTTCGACCGCGCACCGGCGGCCGGAGCCAGTGAGCGCACCTGCTCGAGCAGGCCGAGGAAGGAGTCAGGGTCACCGAAACGACGCATCCGGCGCAGCACGCCCGCGGACGCGTGTTGGAAGGACAGATCGAAGTAGTCGGCAACGCCGGGCGTACGCGCGATCGCGCGCACCAGCCCCGGGCGGGTCTCCGCCGGTTGGAGGTATGACACCCGCACCCGCTCGACGCCCTCCACCGCTGCCAGCTCGGGCAGCAGGGTCTCGAGCAGGCCGATGTCGCCCAGGTCCTTGCCGTACGAGGTGGAGTTCTCACTGACGAGGAAGAGTTCCCGGACGCCCTGGGATCCGAGCCACCGCGCCTCGACGAGCACGTCGGAGGGGCGCCGGGAGACGAAGGAGCCCCGGAAGCTGGGGATCGCGCAGAACGTACAGCGCCGGTCGCAACCGGAGGCCAGCTTCAGCGGCGCCATCGGACCGTGGTCGAGGCGTCGCCGCGCGGGCATCCACGGGGCCGGGGCGGCCTCGGCCAGGGTGCCCCCGTGCCCAGGGACGTAGACGTCGGCGTCCTGACGCTCCGCAGGAGTGATCGGCAGCAGTTTGCGGCGGTCCTGCGGCGTGTGCGGGTGCAGGTGCTCGCCGGCGAGAATGCGGCGCAGCCGGCCGCCGATGTCCTGGTAGTCGTCGAAGCCCAGCACCGCGTCGGCCTCCGGGAGGGAGTCGGCGAGCTCGGCGCCGTACCGCTCGGCCATGCAGCCGACCGCGACGACGGCGCGCGTGTGCCCACCGTCCTTGAGATCGGCGGCCGCGAGGAGCGTGTCGACGGAGTCCTTCTTCGCCGACTCGATGAACCCGCACGTGTTGACCACGACGGTCTCGGCGTCCTCCGGATCGTCGACCAGCCGGAACCCGTCGGCCGCCAGCCGCCCCGCCAACTCCTCGGAATCGACCTCGTTGCGGGCGCAGCCCAGCGTCACCAGCGCGACCGTGGTCGCGGTGGCTGCGGTCTCGGATGCGTTCGTCATGGCCGCCCCGAGTATGACGGGCCGGACCCCGCCAGAGCGAACCGAGGGGCGGGCCCGCTCAGCCCACGCTGCGTTTCGCGGGCGTCGTGTCTGCGCCCACGGTGCCGAGCACGTCCTTGCCGAGCGAGACCTGGACCGCCGACCCGTGCGTCGAGGTCACCGTGAACGGAGCCAGCCCCGCGAGCCGACGGTGATCTCCCTCGTGCATGACCCCCGACCACAGCACCTTGTCCTTGCGGTCGCGGATCTCGACCTGGCTGGCCGGGCCGACCGCGACGACGGTCACGGTGCGGGTCCGGGTCAGCGGTGAGGTGATCGGCTTGGTGTTCGCCGCGAGGCCGGCGGAGTCGCTGACCACGGGACCGGCGGTCTCGTTCGCGGGCTCGGTGAAGTAGCGCGCCACTCCCCAGACCATCAGCAGCGCCATCACCGCTGCGGCGATCAGGCCCCAGCGCGGACCACCGGTGGTCGCCCGCATCCCGCCGCTCATCCCGGTCGCGAGCTCGGCCTCGAAGACGCGGCTGGCGCTGATCGGCGCGTGCGCGTAGGTGTCGTCGTAGGTGTCGAGCAGGTCGTCGGCGTCGAGCCCGAGGTAGCGGGCCAGCGTGGTCAGGTGACCGCGGGCGTAGAAGTCCCCACCGCACGGGGCGAAGTCGTCGACCTCGACGCTCTCGAGCACGTGGGGCCGGATCCGGGTGCGCTCGCTGAGCTCGTCGACGTCGAGGCCGGCACGCAGGCGGGCGGCACGGATCTGGTTGCCGATCACGGGCGTCGCCGCGCCCTGTGGCACCAGATCATCGAAGACGACCGCACCCGGGTTGGCGACCGGTTCGGGGAGGACACGCTCCGGCTCGGGGCGGGGCGGGGCCTCGCGCACGACCTCGGCACGCACCACGCGGCGGGCGTCGCGGATGGCACTGACCGGGTCGATCCGCGGTGCGACCACCGCCGGCGCCGGCAACGACTCGCCGTCGTCCTCCTGGGTGCCGATCGCCAGCAGTCGGCCCGCAGTCGTACGCGCGCGGCCGGTGACGGCTTGGATGTCGACGTGCACCTCGGTGCGTGCCGCGACGACGTCGGTACGCCCGGAGGCGAGCTCCTTGAGGGCACTAACCGGCGCCGCCGAGGTGCAGCGGGTGCCGATCGAGAGCGGCACCGCCAGCGGCGCGCCGTGGAGCCGGCGCTGCCAGCGCACGGTGCGCTGCGACGACGGCAGGAGT
>DASVMH010000135.1:0-3699 GCA_036384455.1 Marmoricola sp.
GTGCAGTTCGAGGTCCGCTGAGTGATCCTGCTCCACGGGTTGGGCGGCGCGCAGGACCTGCCCGTACCCGCGCACCTCGCCATCGCCGCAGGCGGAGTCGCGATCCTCGCGTCGTTCGTGGTCCTGGTGCTGGCATGGCGCCACCCCCGCTACGACACTCGCCACGACCGTGCGCGGACCGGGATCGTCGGGTTCCTCGACAGCACGGGCTGGCGCGTGCTGTGCCGGGTCGTCGGGCTGGTGTTCTTCGGCTACGTCTCCTGGGCCCTGATCGCCGGCCCGGACAACAACAACAATCCCGTCCTCGGCGTGTTCTACGTCCTCGTCTGGGTCGGGGTCGTCCCCGCCTCCGTGCTCTTCGGACGGGTCGCACGCGCGCTCTCCCCGGCCCGCACGATCGACATGGTGATCGGCCGCGTGGTCCGCGGCGATCCGAGCCGCGGTCTGATCGCGTACCCCGAACGGCTCGGCTACTGGCCGGCGGCCATCGGGTTGTTCTGGTTCGTATGGCAGGAACTCGTCGACCCGCATCAGGTCGAGCTGGCCACCATCCAGACCTGGCTCGCGGCGTACTTCGTCGTGATGTTGCTCGGTGCCACGATCTTCGGTGATGTCTGGCTGGAGCGTGCCGACCCCTTCGAGGTCTACTCCACGCTCCTCGCGCACCTGTCGATCTGGGGACGTGACGACGACCACCGACTCGTGGTCCGCTCGCCGCTCGCGAACCTCGCCACGCTGACGCCCAGACCCGGGCTCGTCGCCGTGGTGGCGGTGCTCTTCGGCTCGACGGCCTTCGACTCCTACAAGGACTCGCTGCGCTGGGTGCGGTTCGTCGACAAGCACACCACCCATGTGACCGCGTTCAACACCGGCTCACTCATCGTGTTCTGCGCCGTCGTCGGGGTCACCTTCAGCCTCGCCGCACGGGCGACCGCCACCCGCGAGGGGGTGCCCCGCAAGGGGCTGCCCGCGGCGTACGCGCACTCCGTCATCCCGATCATCGTCGGCTACATGACGGCGCACTACCTGAGCTACTTCGTGGAGCAGGGCCAGCAGACGGTGATTCAGCTCAGTGACCCGTTGGTGACCGGTGCCGACTACCTCGGTACGGCCGGCCTGACCCCGAATCTGTGGCTCAGCGCGCATCCGACCTTCCTCGCCACGACCAAGGTGATCGCCGTGGTGATCGGCCATGTCGTCGGGATCGTCGTCGCCCACGATCGTGCTCTGTCACTGCTGCCGGCGCGACATCGCGTGAGGGGCCAGCTCGCCATGGTCGCGGTGATGATCTGTTACACCGTCGCCGGCCTCTACCTGTTGTTCGGCACCTGATCGAACAGCTCCCCGAGCAACTCCCTGGCCCCGTCGCGCAGCGGCGTCTCGCCGAGCGCGGGGAGGGCCACGCCCTTGAGCGCCGCTCGGTCGAGGGAGGCGCGGTCGTACGGCCAGAAGCTGACCCTTGCACCCGGGGCGACGTGCGTGACCATCGACACGATGTCGTCCGTACGCCAGCCCAAGGTGGCGCGCATCCTGTTGATCACCACGAAGAGACCGCCGCGGTTCCCGGTGCCGAGGCTGGTGTCGAGCTCGACGAGTGCCCGGGCGAGTCTTGACAGTGCCGCCGGCTCGGCGCTCCCGACCACGACGATCTGCTCGGCACCGGCGAGTGCCTCGGCATTGATCCTGCTCGGGGCAACCGCAGCGTCGTCGGAGCCGGCGCCGAAGCCGCAGTCGAGCACGACGTCACCACGGCGGCACGCGATCGCGATGAGCGACTCGACGACACCTGGACGCACCTCCAGCCACCTCTCGGGGCGCGGCAGGCCGGTCAGCAGATCGAGACCCGGCGACACCGAGCGCAGTGCGGCCCGCAGCGACTCGCCGTCGAGCGCGCCCTCGTTGGCCGCACGAGCCGCAGCAAGGAGCCCGGAGACCTCGTCGAGCACCCCCAGGCTCTGTGCGAGGGTGCCGGCGTAAGGGTCGAGGTCGCACAAGGTCACGCGGTTGGCCAGCGCCCGTTCGGCGGCGAGGGCGGCGGCGACCGTGGAGCGACCGGGCGCCCCGGCCGCGCCCCACACCGCGACGACGCGGCCCCGGAACCCCTCGTCACGGTCGTCCGCAGCCACGGCGTCGTCGGGACCTGCCGCCGCGGGGGTCCTCGTCGCGAGGCTCGCCTCCACGGCGGCCACGACGCCCGACGCTCCGGAGACCGTCGCGACGCCGAGCCGGGTGAGCCGTTCCAGATCCGGCTCGCGGTCCCCGATCGCGACGACGGCGACGCCGCACCCGCGCAGTTCCCGCAGCGACTCCGAGTCGACCCCGTCGAGGTCGGCGGCGACAACGGCGACATCGGCGGCCCCTGCGCTCGCGGTGCCGAGCAGGTCGACGATGTCGACACAACGCCGAAGCACCACCATCCGTGCCTGGGACAGGGCCGCCAGCACCGCGGGCTCCCAGTCGGCGCGAGCCGCTGCCACCAACACACAGGGCTTGTCCGCCGCGCCCCCGATCATCATCGACGGTCAACTCCGCCTGGTGATCAGCACCCGGCCGTCGGCGATCGCGGCGAGTGCATGCGCCAACCTGGTGCCGCCGTCGGCCGGCAGCGTCACGATCACCTGTCGGGTGTCCTCGGGCGCCAGCGCGGTCCCGGTCCCGGAGAGGTTGAGCACCGTCACCCCCGTGAGCACGCGTTGCGCCGTGCCGGGCCCGTGACCCTCGGCATCGGGAAGGACCCAGACGTCGACGCTCGAGCCCGCGCGCACTGTGCTCGGCAGGTCTTCCGGCGCGACCGCGAGCGGCACCTCGACCCGGTGGGCATGGTCGCCGGGAGCCAGCGCCGAGCGGGGCAGCAGGTCACCGGAGTCCACGGAGTGTGCGAGGTGTCCGCCCTCGGGAATCTGGTCGCGCGACATGAAATACCGATCGGCCACGTCATCCGCGAGTCGCACCCGCGTCGGGCTGACGTCGTCGGGACCGATCGTCGCGCCCGCCACCAGATCATGGTTCAGCACCAGCACGGTGGCCCCGCTGTCGCGTGCGCTCAGCACCCATCCCCCGGCGAGCACGCACACCGCCATGACCAGCAGTCCGCCGACGATGCGCGGATCGCGCCACCCGGCCGAACGTGGGCGTCGCGCGGCGGGAGCATCCGACCGGCCGGTGGCGTCGCGCGCATCACTCGTCATCGATGACCCCCGCACCTGGCCTCCAACAGACGGATCCGCACGGAACCGCGACCAACTGTTCGCATCCTGGAGATTTCAGTGGCACAGTGATCCCTGTGACCGCCGGCCCTCGCTTCCTGCAACTCGCCGACGTGGCGGAGGTGCTCAACATCTCCGGTTCGCAGGCGTACGCCCTCGTGCGGCGCGGCGACCTGCGAGCGATCAAGATCGGCGGCCGCGGCCAATGGCGCGTCGAGGCGAGCGAGCTCGAGGCCTACATCGAGCGGCTCTACACCGAGTCCGCACAGTTCGTCGCCGACCATCCCTTCGCCGACGATGCCTCGGACTGAGCGGCGCCGGGTCGTCCTCATCGCGTGCTCCGCACCGCTGCGATCGCTCCGAGGCGGAGGGCGTTCCACGTGCCACCCCGCCGGATCTCGACGAAGTCCGCGCCCACCCGGCCGACGGTCCCCGTGACGGCGGCACCGTCGGCAAGCAGGAACTGAGCCTCGTCAAGGCCGCGCAGCACCGA
>DASVMH010000136.1:0-6469 GCA_036384455.1 Marmoricola sp.
CACGATCGGTTCCATTATCCCCTATCGGGCGAAGGGCATGCACCTTCGCATCCAGGAGGGCGCGGCCCGACCCGTCCGGACGAGCCCGGCGGGTGCGAGACTCTGCCCCATGATCAACGACGTCGACCAGCCCGAAGAGGCTGCCGCACCCGTCCTTATCGACACCCGCGACGGGGTCACCACCATCACTCTCAACCGCCCCAAGGCGATGAACGGCCTCGACATCGCGACGAAGGAGGCGCTCCTCGCGGCCGTCGACGCTGCGGCGAGCGACGACACCGTCCGGTGCGTGGTGCTCACCGGCGTGGGGCGCGGCTTCTGTGTCGGTCAGGACCTCAAGGAGCACCTCGCGTTGCTCAACGGCGACGGAGCGGAGTCGCTGTTCCGCACCGTCGAGGAGCACTACAACCCGATCGTGACAGCACTGGCGACGATGCCCAAGCCGGTCGTGGCCGCACTCAACGGCGTCGCCGCCGGCGCTGGGGCGAGCCTGGCGCTCGCCTGCGATTTCCGTCTGGTCGCCGAGTCCGCGGGATTCAACTTCGCCTTCTCCGGCGTCGCCCTTTCGTGCGACACCGGGTCGTCCTGGACGCTGCCGCGCCTGATCGGTGCTGCGAAGGCGATCGACCTGCTCTACTTCCCGCGCACGGTCGGTGCCGCGGAGTCGCTCGACCTGGGGCTGGCGAGCCGCGTCGTCGCCGACGACGAGCTTGCGGCCGCAGCCGGCGAGCTCGCCGAGCGGCTGGCGAAGGGCCCGACGGTGGCGTACGGCGCGATCCGTCGCGCAGTCTCGTTCTCCGCCGGCCACGACCTCGCCGCCTCGCTGCAACACGAGGGCGAGATGATGACCCTCACCGGCAGCACCGAGGACCACCGCGCCGCCGTCGACGCCTTCGTGGCCAAACGGACCCCGGAGTTCAACGGGCGCTGATCCGCTATCGGTCCTCGGTCGTGCCCTCGGGGTCGTCGATCTGATCAGCGAGACGGGTGATCAGGCGATCGACCTCGGCGGCCCGATATCCGCGGAAGGCGACGTTGAAACGGACGCGCCGCAGGGCCGCGGCCGTGATCGGACCCACCGCGGCGACCCCGGGGTCAGGATCGTCGCTCTCGGCGGGGGCGAGCGCCTCACCCCGCCCGGTGGCCACGACGACGACACCGCCGATCAGCGCGACCAACAGCGCTGCGAAGACCCATGCCATCAGCAGTTCCCCTCCAGATTCACTCCGGTCCCACCTTCTCGGTCGGGTCGACGTCGACACCCGCCTCGTCCCGGGCAGCGACCATGATGCGTACCGCCTCGGCGGGATCATCGGTGACCGTGATGAGGTCCAGGTCGGTCGACGAGATGTTGCCGTGCTCGAGCACCGTCCCGCGCAGCCAGTCGACCATCCCGCGCCAGTAGTCGGTGCCCATCAGCACCACCGGGAACGAGGTCACCTTCCGGGTCTGGACCAGGGTCAATGCCTCATACAGCTCGTCGAGGGTTCCCAGACCACCGGGAAGCACCACGAAGCCCTGGGAGTACTTCACGAACATCGTCTTGCGGGCGAAGAAATAGCGGAAGTTGATCCCGATGTCGACCCACTGGTTGAGCCCGGACTCGAAGGGCAACTCGATGCCCAGGCCGACGCTGACCCCACCGGCCTCCGTGGCACCACGGTTGGCCGCCTCCATCGAGCCCGGACCACCACCGGTGATCACCGCGAACCCCGCCTCGGCGAGGCCCCGCCCGATGCTCACCCCCTGCGCGTAGAACGGGTTGTCGGGCTTGGTACGCGCGGAGCCGAAGACCCCGATCGCCGGGCCGAGCTCCGCCAGTGCACCGAAACCCTCGACGAACTCCGCCTGGATGCGCAGCACCCGCCAGGGATCGGTGTGCACCCAGTCACTGGGGCCGCGCGAGTCCAGCAGGCGCTGATCGGTGGTGGAGCGGTCGACCTGATCGCCGCGCAACATCGTCGGGCCGCGGTATTTCATCCGGGAACGATCGCCGCCCGGCGCCGCGCCGTCCTGGCCGTGTTCTGGTCCGCTCATCGCTCTCCTCGTAACCACTCACCCAGTGTGCGTTCGGTGTCGACCAACTGAGCCACCGGGACGTGTTCGTCGGCCTTGTGGGCCAGCATCGGGTCACCCGGCCCGTAGTTGACCGCCGGCACCCCCAGCACGGTGAACCGGGCGACGTCGGTCCAGCCGAACTTCGGCTTCGCCTCTCCGCCGACGGCTGCGACGAACGCCTTGGCGGCGGGCCGGTCCAGGCCGGGTAGGGCCCCGGGCGCGGAGTCGGTGACCTCGAGGTCGTAGTCCGCGAAGAACTCCCGGACGTACGCCAGGGCTTCGTCCTCGCTCCGGTCGGGGGCGTAGCGGAAGTTGATCTGGACCCGGCACTCGGCCGGGATCACGTTCGTCGCGGTGCCGCCGGAGATCAGCACGGCGTTGAGCCCCTCGTGGTATTCGAGGCCGTCGATGACCGGCTTGCGCGGAACGTACGCGTTGAGGCGGGCGAGGACACCGGCCGCCTTGTGGATGGCGTTGTCGCCACGCCAGGCCCGGGCGGAGTGGGCGGCCTCCCCCTTGAGGACCACCTCGAACCGCAGCGTGCCCTGACATCCCGCCTCGACGACTCCGTCCGAGGGCTCCATCAGGATCGCGAAATCGCCCGTGATCAGGTCGGGATGTTCCTCGGAGAGCACCCGCAGCCCGTTGCGGGCGGCATCGATCTCCTCGCACTCGTAGAAGACGTAGGTGACATCACGGACGGGCGCGGCCACGTCGTGGGCCATCTTGAGCGCGACCGCGACGCCGCCCTTCATGTCGACCGTGCCGCGACCGTGCAACACCTCGCCGTCATTGTGTGACGGCAGGTTGCCCTCGACCGGCACCGTGTCCAGGTGGCCCGCGATCACCACCCGCTCGCCGGCACCGAGATCGGTGCGCGCCACGATCGTGTTGCCGTGCCGGACGGTGGTCAGGTGCGGCAGCCGGCGCAACTCGGCCTCGACCGCGTCGGCGATCGCCTGCTCGTTGGTGCTGACCGACTCGATGTCGACCAGCGCAGCCGTGAGCGCGACGACATCCTGGGTCAGGTCGAGCGTCATGGCACACATCCTAGAGAGGGGCCGAGGGCGGGAACACGCAGAACTCGTTGCCCTCGGGGTCGGCGAGGACGGTCCAGGCGATCGGGCGGGTCCGTCCCGGAACCTCCCACAGCTTGCTCGCACCCGCAGCGATCAGTTCGCCGGGATCGCCGTAGACGTCCCAGTGCATGCGGTTCTTGACCGTCTTGGGCTCGGGAACCGGCCCGAAGACCATCGCGAAGAACGGTCCGCTCGCGGGGAACCCCGGAGCTCCGGCGAGCCACCACCAATCGGTGACGTTGCCCAGGCGATCGGTGTTGCGTGCCTCGACGCCGAACCGGTCCGCCCACCATCGCGCGATCGGCTCGGGGTCGACGCAGTCCACGTTGAACTCGAAGACGCGGTAGCTCGGCAGCGGGTCCTCGCGCACGAAGGCGCAGAACTCGTTGCCCTCCGGGTCATGGCACACCGTCCAGTGCTCATGGGCCTCGCCGATCGTGCCGCCGAGCGCAGTGACGTCCTCGAGCGAGGCGACGCTCACGTCGAGATGGACGCGATTCTTGACGGTCTTCTCCTCGGGGACCGGACAGATCGCGATCCCCATCCCCTCCTCGTCACCCACGACATCCCCCGGATCGCCCTCGGCGCCACCCTGCACGGCTGCGCCCTGCACGGCTGCGCCCTGCTGAAAGGTGCAGCCCGTGAGTGCCGCCCAGAAACGCCCCACCACGCCGTCGGTGCAGGTGGTGTCCAGGCACAACTCCTTGAAGGTCGTGGTGCTCATGGGGCGACGGTAGCCGTCGCCGGCCCAGGTAGGCTCCTGCCCATGCCCGAGGACACTTCCCCCGCCGCCGGCGACCGCACCGCCTGGGGCTTCGGCCTGGCCACGATCACCGACGACGGGGCCGTCCTGGACACGTGGTTCCCCACGCCCGCCCTGGGCGCGCGCCCCGCCGACGCGACGCCGCCCGCGGCTCTCAGCACCCTGGTCGGCAAACACCCCGAGCGACGGGTCCACCGCGACCTCGTCACGGTCGAGATCGATCTCGACGCGGCCCCGGCCGAGCCTTCCGACGCCTATCTCCGCCTGCATCTGCTCAGCCACTGCCTCGTGCCCCCGCACGGCCTCAACCTCGACGGCATCTTCGGTGTGCTCACCAACGTCGTGTGGACCAACCGCGGTCCCTGCGCGGTCGACGGGTTCGAGGAGGTGCGCGCTGCACTGCTCGCCGACGGTCCGGTCGAGGTGCTCGGGATCGACAAGTTCCCGCGCATGACCGACTACGTCGTGCCCGCGGGCGTACGTATCGGGGACGCGTCGCGCGTACGCCTCGGCGCGCACCTGGCGACCGGGACCGTCGTCATGCACGAGGGCTTCTGCAACTTCAACGCCGGCACGCTCGGCACGTCGATGGTCGAGGGGCGCATCAGCGGCGGGGTCGTGGTCGGTGACGGCTCCGACGTCGGTGGCGGCGCGTCGATCATGGGCACCCTCTCCGGAGGCGGCAAGGAGGTCATCAGCATCGGCGAGCGCTGCCTCATCGGCGCCAACGCCGGGATCGGGATCTCCCTCGGAGACGACTGCGTCGTCGAGGCGGGCCTCTACGTCACCGCCGGCACGAAGGTGCGGCTGCGCACGGGCGATGAGCCTCGCGTGATCAAGGCCGCAGAGCTCTCCGGCGTCAACGGCCTGCTCTTCCTCCGTAACTCCACCACCGGCGCCGTCGAGGCTCGGGCACGATCGGGGCAGGGCATCGAACTCAACGCGGCTCTGCACGCGAACTGATGCGGGTCGTTCGCACGATCGCCTTCCTGGTGGTCGTCGGAGTCATCGGCGCGGTCGCGATCGCGATCTGGCGCGGCGCCGGACCGCTCCCCGACCCCGAGGGCTGCTCGGCGACGGTCGCGGGCCACCACGTCAGCATCGACACCGGCCAGGGCGAGGTCGCGACGCTCATCGCGGCGATCGCCATGGAGCGCGGGATGCCCGCGCGGGCGGTGTCGATCGCGTTGGCCACCGGATTCCAGGAGAGCAAACTGCGCAACCTGCGCGGCGGTGACCGTGACTCGCTCGGCATCTTCCAGCAGCGCCCCTCGCAGGGCTGGGGCACGCGCTCCCAGATCCTCACGCCGACGTACGCCATCAACGCGTTCTACGACGCGCTCGAGAAGGTCGACGGCTACGAGACGATGCGGATCACCGACGCCGCCCAGCGGGTGCAGCGAAGCGGCTACCCCGAGGCGTACGAACCGCACGCCCCGGACGCCCGCGCCCTCGCCTCCGCCCTGACCGGTTACAGCGCCGGCGGGCGGTTCAGCTGCGTCGTGCACGACACGAAGAACACCGGGACGGCTGCAGCGGTCATCGAGTCGCTGCGCACCGGATACGGCTCCCGCGTCATCGCCAACAGCGCCGGCCGCCAGGACGTCGTCGTCACCGTCGCGAGTGGCGCGGCCGGACACCGGATGGGTTGGTCGATGGCGCAGTACCTCGTCGGCCACGCGAATGCGCTGAACATCCGGGGCCTGTCCTTCGACCACCGCGCCTGGCACATCGGGCGCGCCTCGGAGAAGGGCTGGACGAAGTCCTCGGACGCATCGTCCGACCAGATCACGGTCTCGCTCGGCTGATCAGATACGGCTGATCGCGGACTATCCCTTGTGGTGCTTCTTCTTGTGATGGATCTTCAACGGCGCGAGTGAGTTGCCGGCGGGGAGCTTCCCGCAACTGCTGGGGGCCTTGACCCCCAGGAACCGCTCCTGGAGGTAGAGCATCGCGGCGGGCAGGAACTTCAGACCCGCCGGCGTGTGCGCCGACCCCTTGTAGACGTGGAAGTCGATGGGCACGCCCTGCTTGCAGTACTCCCGGGCCAGGGCCGCCGCGTCCTTCACGATCATCACGTCGTCACCGGTGCCGTCGTGGTTCCCGACTCCCATCATCATCGGCATCGTCGGGTGCCCCGGGGTGCTGCCCATGATCAGCTTGTTGACGATGCGGGCGACCACGGGGATCTTCAGGAAGTGCCGGTAGCGATGCTTGAGCAGCTTCTGGATCGTCAGCCCGGGATAGTTGCCGTTGAACGAGCCGATGCACTGGTTGCGCACCTCGTGGGTGACCTTCTTCCCATACGCCGATTCGTACTTGTGCATGTTGACGCCGAAGGCCCGCCCGAGCGCCACGAGTACGGCGGGGATCACCCCCGACCAGTCCTTGCTGCCGTTGATGTACTTCAGGTTATGGGCCAGATGGACCGCCATCCCGCCGACCGCGGTGCCGACGATGTTCAACTCGGGTGCGTACTTCGGAGCGAGCTCGCTGGCCCACTCGCCGCCGATCGAGCCTCCGGAGTAGCCGATCAACCCGATCTTCGTCGAGGCGGCCGAGGACTTGA
>DASVMH010000137.1:0-6618 GCA_036384455.1 Marmoricola sp.
GTGCGTCACGCGGCAGCCGGATCAGGGCGAAGTCATTGAACGCACAGCGCACCGTGCTGCGCTCGCCCAACCGCTGCATGGTCCGCCAGCTGCTGTACGCCAGCCGGCCCCGCGCGATGACATGGCCCATCCCGATGTTCGCCGTCCCGCGCGTGATCGCGACAGGGGTGCCCAGAGGGTGCGTCGGGGTGGTGCACCCACTCTTCCCCTCGGCGGTCTCCGCACAGTGCGCGGCCTGCCCGAGGTAGAGGTTGCCGGCGCGGTCTGAGAAGACGAAGTTCGCGGTGCACTGGCCGTTTCCGGTGAAGGTACGCGCGCCCGGCGTGATCGTGGCGCGGCGCATCGGCGTCCACCCCTTCGTACGGTGCACCAAGCGATCCCGCGCGACGCTCAGCCTCGCGGGGGTCGATGATCCGGAGTCTGAGTGCTCATGTGGATGCTGCACCCACACCCACCCGGCGACAACGGTCGCGAGGATCAGCAGCAGCCGGACACCGGCCCCGCCGAGATCGCCGCCAAACCGACCCTGCGCACCCACACCCCCATCATGCACTCGCCCGGCTGCGATAGTCCGCGACGATCCGGGCCATAAAACGCAAAAATATGGCCGGTCTCGTCGCGGACTGTGCGAATTCAGCGGATCCGAAGCTTGCGCATCATCGCCATCCCCTTGAGGTTCTGCTTGACGACATCGGTGTACGGCTTGTCGTCGGGGATGGTGAGCACCTGCTTCTTGAGCACCGCGACGTTCTGGATGTCGGTGTACTTCAGCAGGCCGTAGTCGCCATGGCGGGCGCCGACGCCGGAGTTCTTGAAGCCGCCCGACGGGGTCGCCTTGGAGGCGTACGAGCAGGCGAGGCCGTCGTTGATGTTCACCCCGCCGGACTGGATCCGCCGGCCGACGGCCTCAGCGTTCTTCAGGTCGCTGCCCCAGATGCTGGAGTTGAGGCCGTAGTCGGTGTCGTTGGCGGCGGCCACGGCCTCGTCGACGGAGTCGTACGGGTAGATCGTGACGACCGGGCCGAAGGTCTCCTGGGTCGCGTGCACCATGTCCTTGGTGACGCCGGTCAGGACGGTCGGCTCGAAGAAGGTCGGGCCGAGGTCGGGGCGGGCCTTGCCGCCGGTGAGCACCGTGGCGCCCTTCTCGACCGCGTCGTCCACGTGCGAGCGCACCCGCTCGAGCTGGGTGGGTGAGATCAGGCCACCCATCTGCGGCGCGTAGTCGTAGGTCGACCCGAGCCGCAGCGCCTCCGCGGCGGCGACGAAACGGGAGGTGAACTCCGCCTCCAGCTTGCGCGGCACGTAGATCCGCTCGATGTGCATGCACGCCTGGCCGGCGTTGAGGAAGGTGCCGAACAGCGCGCCCTGGACCGTCTCGTCGAGATTGGCGTCCTCGAGCACGATGAGCGGGTTCTTGCCGCCGAGCTCGAGGGTGCAGTCGATGAGGTTCTCGCCGGCGCGCGCACCGATGACCCGACCGGTCGCGGTCGAACCGGTGAACATCACGAAGTCCGCATTGTCGACGATCGCCGGCCCGATGTCCGGGCCCTCGCCACAGACGATCTGGACGAGACCCTTGGGCAGCCCGGCTTCGTAGAGCAGCGAGATGCCGTACGCCACGCACAGCGTGGACTTGTTGTCGGGCTTGAGCACGACGCCGTTGCCCGCGAGCAGTGCAGGCATCTGGTCGGAGAGGCTGATCGCGAACGGGAAGTTCCACGGCGAGATCAGCGCGATCACGCCCTTGGGCACGTGCACCTCGGTCGAGGTCGACATGACCGGGACAACACCGCCGTGCTTGCGCTCCTTGAGGACCCGTGGGGCCACCTTGAGGTAGTGGCTGGTCGTCATCAGGACGTCGCAGACCTCCTCGAAGGACATCCGCCGCGCCTTGCCGGTCTCGACCTGCATCAGGTCGACCACCGTCTCGTAATTCTCGATCAGCAGTGCGTGGAAGCGGTTGAGCACCGCCATCCGCTTCTTCAACGGCCACGACGCCCAGATCTGCTGGGCCTGGCGCGCCTCGGCGTACGCGGTGACGACGTCCTCGGGGGTCGACTGCGGCAGCGCCACGATCGGCTCGCCGGTGTAGACCTCGACGTGCTTGTACGTCGCGCCGCCGGTCGAGACGACCATCGCGGTGAGCTTGTCGAGCAGTGCGTCGGTCAGGGACGCGGGTCGGGTGGGAGTGGTCATCTCACGCCTCCTTGAGGATGAGCTCGGCGGCCTTCTCGCCGATCATGATGGACGGCGCGTTGGTGTTCCCGCCGGTGATGCTGGGCATGATCGAGGCGTCCGCGACGCGCAGCCCCTCGACTCCGCGGACCTTCAGGTCGGGGCCGACGACGGCGAGCTCGTCGACGCCCATCCGGCAGGTGCCGACGCCGTGATAGATCGAGGTGGCCCGGTTGAGGATCTCCTGACGCAGCGCGTCGCCCTGTAACTGCGTGCCCGGGTGGATCTCCTCCTTGACCGCACCCTTGAACGCGCCGCTGGCCATGATCTCGCGGGTCATCTGCGAGCCCTCGTCGAGGACGTCGAGGTCGGCCTTGTCGTCGAGGTAGTTGTAGTCGATCAGTGGGCTCGCGGTCGGGTCGGAGTTGGCCAGCCGGATGGTGCCGCGACTCTTGGGATAGATCATCGAGACCAGCACGGTGAGTGCCGTGCGCGGGTCGACGTCGTGGCGGATCGGGGCGTCCTGGTTCGGCGAGACGTACGCCCAGGGCAGCAGGTGCAGCTGCAGGTTGGGCACGTTGGTCGCGGCCGACGTACGCACGAAGCCGACCGACTCGAAGACGGAGTTGGCCAGGAAGGTCGTCCCGGGGCGGAGCACCTCACGGGCGATGCCCTTGGCGAAGAAGAACGGCGTGCCCTTCATCTTGGCCGAGGTGACGTGGAAGGTCATCGCGTGGAACAGGTGGTCGTGCAGGTTGTCGCCCACCGGCAGGTCGGCGACGACCTCGATGCCGTTGTCGCGCAGGTGCTGCGCGTGGCCGATGCCTGAGAGCATCAGGATCTGCGCGGACCCGATGAAGCCGGCCGAGCAGATGACCTCCTTGCCGGCGCGTACGACGCGGGTGCCGCCCTTCTTGTCCCTGACCTCGACGCCGACCGCGCGGCCGTTCTCGATGACGATCCTGGTGACGAGCACCTCGGTCTGCAGGTCGAGGTTGGCGGGGTCGAGGTCGTGGACGTAGCCGCGCGAGGCGCTGTAGCGCAGCCCGTCGGCAGCGTTCTGCTGCATCCGGGAGATGCCCTCCTGCGACGCCGCGTTGTAGTCGTCGAGGACCGGCACTCCGAGGGTGTCCGAGACCGCGTCGATGAACTGCAGCGTGCCCTCCTGCGGGAACTTGTTGCGCGAGATCCGGATCGGGCCGCCGGCACCGCGGAACTCGTTCGCGCCGTCCTCGAAGTCCTCCATCTTCTTGTACGCCGCGTTGACACTGTCGGCGTCCCAGCCGACGTTGCCCTCGGCGGCCCAGGAGTCGTAGTTGGCGCGGTTGCCGCGGACGTAGACCATGCCGTTGACCGAGCTCGACCCGCCGACGACCTTGCCCCGGGGGGCCGGCATCTTGCGGTCGAGCAGGTGCTTTTGCGGAGTGGAGTAGTAGCCCCAGTCGACGGTCCGCTTGATCTTCGGCTCCGCGTGCATCGGCCCGATCATCCCCGGCTTCTTGACCAGGAACTTCTCGTCGCTCTTGCCCGCCTCGAGCAGGATCACCGAATGCCCCGCCTGCGCCAGCCGCCCCGCGATCGCGCTGCCGGAACTGCCCGACCCGACCACCACGTAGTCGGCCTCGTTGAGCTGGGGTTTCGCCATGGGGTTGCCCTCATTCGTCGCTGATCTACGGCCTCGAGACACCGAGAACTGTAACAAGTTCTAGTTTGGGCTGGAAGGGCGACAGCTCATGTAACGCGGGGTTATTGCTTGCGTACAAGGGCTGGAACGCGCGATTCCCGCACTTTCACCCTGATCACATGTACGCAAGCGGTAGCGCGCCGAGAGGGCGTCCTGCCCCTTGTACACAAGCACGAGTGCTTGTGTACAAGGAGTCCGCGGCGCCCCCTGCCAGACTCGACCCGTGCAGATCCTCTCCATCCAGTCCTCCGTCGCGTACGGGCACGTCGGCAACTCGGCAGCGGTGTTCCCGCTGCAGCGGGTCGGGGTCGAGGTGTGGCCGGTGCACACGGTGAACTTCTCCAACCACACCGGGTACGGCGAGTGGCGCGGTCCCGTCCTCCCGGCTGCCGACGTCGCCGCGGTGATCCAAGGGGTCGAGGAGCGCGGTGTCTTCCCCCACGTCGACGCGGTGCTGTCGGGCTACCAGGGTGGTGCCGACATCGGCGGGGTCATCCTCGACGCGGTCGCCAAGGTCAAGGCCGCCAATCCCGACGCGATCTATGCCTGCGATCCGGTGATGGGGAACGCCACGAGTGGCTGCTTCGTGCACCCCGACATCCCGGCGCTGCTGCGCGACCGGGTCGTCCCGATGGCCGACCTGATCACGCCCAACCAGTTCGAGTTGGGCAGCTTGACCGACACCGAGCCGCACACCCTCGAAGAGACACTGGCTTCGGTGGACCTCGTCCGCAGCATGGGCCCGAGCACGGTCCTGGTCACCTCGGTCCTGCGCCCCGACGCCGAGCCGGAGACCCTCGAGATGCTCGCGGTGCACCGCTCGGGAGGCACCGACGAGGCCTGGCTGGTCGCCACCCCCCGACTGCCGATGAAGGCCAACGGATCCGGCGACGTCACCGCCGCACTCTTCACCGCGCACCTGCTGTCGACCGGCTCGGCCAAGGACGCCCTCGAACGCACGGTCTCCAGCGTGTACGACCTGCTCGAGATCACCGCCGAGTCGGGCGAGCGTGAGTTGCAGTTGGTCGCAGCACAGGACCGGATCGCCGAGCCACGGATGCAGTTCCGCGCCGAACGAGTTCGGTGAGACGGAGCCGCGTGTCGGGATCGAACCGACCACCTTCCGCTTACAAGGCGGATGCTCTACCAGATGAGCTAACGCGGCACGGGCCCTTCGCCAGGCCCGGGCGCACATCCTACGGGGCGCGCCGAGGCTCAGCGAACGGGCAGCCGCAGCCGCAGATCCGAGACCCGCAGGGTGAAGGCGCCGTTAGCGGGGCGCGTGTACGGGGTGTCCTCGCCGAGCAGCTCGAGCCGGACGACGTGCCCCTTCGCGAACTGCCAGCCCGCCGGGTGGAGCTGGAAGCTCCAGGCCGACGCAGGGCCCGGCCCGGTGAACCGGTACGTACCGCGCGCGATCAGGGTCTCCTTCTTCGTCGCCGGATCGACGTCGAGCAGTCGTGCGGCGACGTACGGCGACACTCCGGTGGCCTTCACCGTCGCGGTGATCGACGGCGCGCCGAGGAGGGTGAACGTCTGAGTCACCGGCAGGTCGTACGTCGCGATGCCCGGCCCCTGGTTCTTCGAGGGTGCTGTCGTGCAGGCCAGCCCACCGAAGACCGGGTCGAAGGTCTTCGAGATCGCCGGGTTGCCACCAACCGAGAGCACCGTCTTGGTCCCGACGAACGTGTGGGTCACCGACCGTGGATGCAACTGCGCCCAGGTCGCCGCGTGGTACGGCCCTCGGGAGGGCGCCGTGGTCGGGCACGTCTGCGTGAGCGCTGTGACACCCATCCATGGCATCGCCTTTTCACCCTTGACGTAGTGGGCGAAGAAGGCGTCGATCCTCTGGTGGAGCAGCTCCCCGTCAGCGGCCTTGTTGTTGCCGCGCTGGTGGCCGCCGTCGTAGAAGAACGCACCGATGGGGTTGTTCGGGTAGTACTTGCGCACGTAGTTCAGATAGCGCAGCGACTCGTCGACGGGGAAGACGTCGTCGGTGAACCCGTTCGCGAGGAACACCGGCGCCGGGGCCTCGCGCTTCATGCCGTACGCGCCGGCGAGGAGGTAGTAGGGCGAGCGGTACTGCGCGATCTCCTGGACCATCTTCTTGTCCTGCGGCAGCGTGTACGGCTCCCCGGCGAGGACCAGCGCGTACCACTTCGTGACGTCCGCCTCGGGGTCGGAGCCAGGTGTCGCGAAGTGCCCGCTCTCGGTGCCGACGAGGTAGAGACCGGACATGATCGAGGTCTTCATGACCCCGACCGGCGACAGATCCGCCGTCGTCGAGGTGATCGCCGAGTCGGTGGTGCGGCCGTTCGGGGCGAGCGCGTAGACGAGGTCGCTCCAGGTCGCGAAGGGCGCCGCGGCCGCGATGCGGAGTGGGGTGCCGTCCGGACTCCTCCATGGCGTCAGCTTCCCGTTGGGCAGCATCACCCGGTCCTTGAGCGTTGCGAGCTCGAGTGTGACGCCGCCGCCGTACGACTCGCCGGTGACGCCGATCCGGTGCGGGTCGACGATGCCCTCGTCGACGAGCAGACCGGTGACGTACTGGACGTCGCGAGCCTCGTAGCGGTAGTCGTCGAGGTGGATGTAGCCGTGCTTGCAGGCCGCGGCGGCGCCCTTGCGGGAGGCCGGCGTGCCGCACGAGCCGCCCCAGCCACGGGCGGCCATCTCCACCACGACGTATCCCTGGGACGCCCAGGTCGCCGCGGTCGGGCCTCCGAACTGCGGGTCGTCGGGGCCACTCGGCGGGTCTCCCC
>DASVMH010000138.1:0-5637 GCA_036384455.1 Marmoricola sp.
TCTCGAGGGTGTCGGAGACGATCGACGACCTCGACCAACTGCTGTCCTCGGCCTTCGACGCGCACATGGCGCAGATCTCGATCCAGCAGAACGACGACATGCGCAAGATCTCCGCGGCCGTCGGGCTGGTCGCCGGCCCGACGCTGATCGCCGGGATCTACGGGATGAACTTCGACAAGATGCCGGAGCTGCACTGGTTCTTCGGGTACGCCTTCGCGCTCGGCCTGATGGTGCTCAGCTCGTTCGTGGTGTGGGTCATCTGCAAACGCGCCGGGTGGCTGTAGCGGCTCAGGTCGCGGACATCGCACCGGTCGCCAGCAGGCCGATGACGACCAGGCCGAGCAACACGCGATAGGGCACGAACTTGCCGATGCTGTGGTGGGACACGAAGCGCAGCAGCCAGGCGATGGAGACGTACGCGATCACGAAGCTCACGACGGTGCCCACCACCAGCTGACCCGCCGCGATCGAGCCGCTGGTGGCGTCCTTGAGCTCGAAGACGCCCGCGGCCAGCAGCGCCGGGATCGAGAGGAAGAAGCTCAGCCGGGTCGCGGTGACGCGGTCGAGGTCGCGCAGCAGACCGGCCGAGATGGTGGCGCCCGAGCGGGAGACGCCGGGGACGAGGGCGACGCACTGGACGAGTCCGACGATGATCGCGTCACGCATCCCGATGTCGCGCTCACCGCGCTTCTGGCGGCCCAGTCGCTCGGCGATCAGCATCACCGCGCTCCACACGATCAGCGCGATCGCGACCACCCACAAGGAGCGCAGCTGGTCGGTGATGACGTTCTTGGCCGCCAGGCCGACGATGCCGATCGGGATGGTGCCGACGATGACGTACCAGCCCATCCGGTGATCGAGGGTGCCGCGGTATTCGGCGTGGACGAGGCCACGCAGCCAGGCCCAGGCGATCCGCCAGATGTCCTTGGCGAAGAAGACGATCACCGCGAGGATCGCACCCATCTGGATCACCGCGGTGAAGCCGGTGACGTCCTTCGCGGCCACATCGAGGCCGAGCCACTTCTCGACGATGGTGAGGTGGCCGGTGCTCGAGACCGGCAGGAACTCGGTCAGCCCCTCCACGATGCCGAGGATCACGGCGTCGATGTAGTTCATGGCGGCAAACCTTACGCAGACACGTGAACAGAAGCTGAACCGGCGAGCCGACACTCCGGCGGCGAGTTGCTTGTCATAGCTTTACGACATGCAGCAACGCCACGTCGGCAGCACCGGACTCAAGGTCTCCCGGCTCGGCCTGGGCACGATGACCTGGGGACGGGACACCGACGAACACGAGGCGCGCGAGCAGTTGGCGTCGTTCGCGGAGGCCGGCGGCACCCTGATCGACACCGCCGCCGGATATACCGACGGCGACTCCGAACGGCTCATCGGCACCCTGCTGGACGACGTCGTGGCCCGCGACGACATCGTCCTGGCGACCAAGGCCGGCATCAGTCGACGGTCCGGCGAACGGCGTACGGACGCCTCGCGCGGCGCCCTGATCCGGGCCCTCGACGAGTCGCTGCGCCGGCTCGGCGTCGACCACGTCGACCTGTGGCAGGTGCACACCTGGGTCGATGACGCCCCGATCGAGGAGACGCTCAGCGCACTCGACTACGCGGTGAGCACCGGACGCGCGGCGTACGTCGGGGTCTCGAACTATCGCGGTTGGCAGACCGCCCAGGCCGCGACCTGGCAGCTCGCCGTACCCGGCCGGGCGACGCTCGCCTCGACCCAGATGGAGTATTCGCTGCTCAACCGCTCGATCGAGACGGACGTGGTCGACGCGGCTCAGGCGCTCGGCATGGGCATCTTCCCGTGGTCCCCGCTGGGCCGGGGCGTCCTCACCGGCAAGTATCGCGGCGGCACGCCGGCCGACTCCCGGGCGGCGTCGCCGCACTTCTCGAGCTTCGTCGGCAACTATCTCAACGACCGGGCCGAACGGGTCGTCGACGCCGTCTGCCGCGCCGCCGAGGGCCTCGAGTGGTCGCCGCTCGAGGTCGCGCTGGCGTGGGTGCGCGACGCGCCCGGCGTCACCGCGCCGATCGTCGGAGCGCGCACCGCCGCCCAGCTCAAGGCCACCCTGCTGGTCGAGGAGTGCGAGCTGCCGCCGGAGATCAGGCAGGCGTTGGACGACGTCTCCGGGACCGGCCAATGACCTCGACGGTGGCTCGCCGGAGCCTGCGCCCCGGGGTGGAGTACGAGTACGACCAGATCACGATCAGCCGCGAATTCTCCCGCACCTTCGTCACCCGACTGCTGGTCGAGCGGGCCGAGCGGGGCGGGTGGGAGCTGGACCGGCTGCGGCTCGCCGAGGACGGCACCCGCCGGGTGGTGCTGCGCCGGCGGATCATCCGGCAGCGGCCGATCTTCTTCGTGGCCTAGGTTCCTACAGGCTCAACCGTCGAGTTCGTCGAGGAAGCGGTCGAAGACGCGGGCGCCGAACTCCAGGGCGTCGACCGGGACCCGTTCATCGACCCCGTGGAACAGCGCGGTGAAGTCGAGGTCGGCGGGCAGCCGCAGCGGGGTGAAGCCGAAGCCGCGGATGCCGAGCTTGTCGAACCACTTCGCGTCGGTGCCGCCGCTCATCAGGTAGGGCGCCACGAGCGCGTCGGGGTCCTCGGCCAGCAGCGACCGGGTCATCGCGTCGGCGACGTCGCCCTCGAACGCCGTCTCCAGGCCGCCCATGCAGACGTCGTTGTCGATGGCGATGTCGGGTCCGGCGAGCTCGGCGAGGGTGGTGTGGAACTCGTCCTCGAAACCGGGCAGGAAACGGCCGTCCACCCAGGCGGTCGCCTCGCCCGGCACGACGTTGACCTTGTAGCCGGCCTCGAGCCGGGTCGGGTTGGCGGTGTTGCGGATCACCGCGCCGAGCATCCGCGCGGCGGGGCCGAACTCCTCGATCAGGGCGTCGGCGTTCTCCGGGGTCGCCTCGGTGCCGGCGAGCTCCGCCACTGCGGCGAGCAGCACCTGCATCGTGGGCGTGAGGCGTACCGGCCACTCGTGCGTGCCGATCCGCGCGACCGCCGCGCCGATCCGGGCGACCGCGTTGTCGGGATGCCGCATCGAGCCGTGACCGGCGGTGCCGCGGGCGGTGAGCCGCATCCACGCCATCCCCTTCTCGGCCGCCTCGACGAGGTAGAGCCGGCGGTCGCGCACGGTCGCGCTGAAGCCGCCGACCTCGCCGACGGCCGTCCGACAGCCCTCGAACCACTCGCGGCGGTGCTCGACCAGCCAGCCCGCGCCCTTGGCGCCGCCGGCCTCCTCGTCGGCGGTGAAGCACAGCACCACCGGGCGCGACGGCTCGGCCCCGGCACGCGCACGGGCGCGGACGAGGGAGAGCACCATCGCGTCGAAATCCTTCATGTCCACGGCGCCGCGGCCCCAGAGGTAGCCGTCGACGATCTCGCCGCCGAACGGGTCCTGCGACCAGTCCTCCGCGCGTGCCGGCACGACGTCGAGGTGGCCGTGGATCAGCAGCGGTTCGCCGTCGCCGCTCCCCCAGCGGGCGAGCACGGAGGTGCGCCCCGGCTCGGACTCGGAGACGTCGGTGGCGATCCCGACCTCCTCGAGCAGCGAGGCGACGTGCTCGGCGGCCTTGCGCTCCCCCGGCCCGTCCTCGTCGCCATAGTTGGAGGTGTCCATGCGCAGCAGATCGCGGCAGATCTCCACGACCTCCGCGGCGGGGTCGTACCGGTCGGTGGCCTCCATGCCCTCACCGTATCCTCACCCCATGCCCGCCCCCAGGATCGCGATCATCGGCGCCGGCTTCGGCGGTATCGCCGTCGCCAACGAGCTCAAACGCCTCGGGTACGACGACCTGGTGCTGCTCGAGCAGGGCGCCGAACCAGGTGGGGTGTGGCGCGACAACACGTACCCCGGCGCGGCCTGCGACGTGCCGACGCCGTACTACTCCTACTCGTACGAGCCGAACCCGCACTGGCCGCGGCGTTACGCCGAGCAGCCGGACATCCTCGCCTACATCGAGCACGTCGTCGAAAAGTACGATCTGCGTCGGCATCTGAGGCTGAACGCCCGCGTCACCGGAGCGGTCTGGGAGGACTCGTCCTGGACGGTGTCCCTGGAGGACGGGTCGACGCTGGAGGCCGACGTGCTGATCCCGGCCGTCGGGCAACTCTCCCGGCCCTCGATGCCGGCGATCGACGGGATCTCCGACTTCGAGGGCCCTTCCTTCCACTCCGCGCAGTGGGACCACTCGGTGTCGTTGGAGGGCAAGCGCGTCGGAGTGATCGGCACCGGGGCCAGTGCGATCCAGTTCGTGCCGCGGATCCAGCCGGTGGTGGGGTCGGTGACCGTCTTCCAGCGGACGCCGCCCTATCTGATCCCGCGCATGGACACGGAGTTCTCCCGGACCCACCACACGATCTTCGAGAAGCTGCCGTTCACGCAGAAGGCCGAGCGCGGCACCTGGTTCGGCATCAGCGAGAGCCTCGGTGTCGCGCTCCTCTACGCCCCTCGGCTCGCCGGGGCGGTGCGCCGGCTGAGCGAATGGCACATGCGCAAGGGGGTCGCGGAGAAGCCCGCGTTGTTCGACTCCGTCTGGCCGGACTATCCGATCGGCTGCAAGCGGGTGCTCTTCTCCAACGACTACCTGCCCGCGCTGGCGCAGCCGAACGCCGCGCTGGTCACCGACGGCATCTCCGCGATCACGCCGAGCGGAGTGCGCACCGTCGACGGTGTCGAGCACCCGCTCGACGTGATCATCTACGGCACCGGCTTCACCGCCACCGACTTCCTCGCGCCCCTCCGGATCAGCGGCCGGTCGGGCCGGGACCTGCGGGAGACCTGGTCGGCCGGCGCCCGGGCGTACCTCGGCATCGCTGTGCCCGACTTCCCCAACCTGTTCCTCATGTACGGCCCCAACACCAACCTCGGCTCCGGCTCGATCATCTACATGCTCGAGAGCCAGGCGCGTTACATCGGCCAGGCCGTCGGGTCCCTTGCCCTCGGGTCTCTGCGTGGGCGGGCGCTCGAGGTGCGCGCCGAGGTCGAGGAGGCGTACGACGCCGCGACCCAGGAGCGTCTGGTCAACGGCGTCTGGTCGCAGTGCAGCAGTTGGTACCGCGTCGCGAGTGGGCGCGTGGTCAGCAACTGGCCGCGGCTCCCCTTCGAATACCGCCGCGCCACCGCGCACTTCGATCCGGCCGACTACGAGGTCGTCGGGTAGGGCTGGGTTTACCGCCGATGCCGGGCAATTGCGGGGTTGTGACGGGTGATTCGCCGGATCAGGCGTCACAACTCGACAATTGCGGGGTTGTGGCCGACCCGCGCGAGGATCTGGCGTCACAACTCGACAATTGCGGGGTTCAGGCGCTGGTGGCGAAGGTGAAGTCGTCGGCCTCGACGTTGCGGGTGCGCCACCAGTAGCGGAAGGTGAAGCCGGGCCAGATGGTGCGGTTCTTGCCCTGGCTGTCGAGGTACCAGCTGGTGCAGCCGCCCTGGCTCCACACGCCCCTGCTCACCTTGGCCTGGAGCGCGTCGTTGAACGTGCGCTGCGCCTGCTCGGTCGGCTCGACGGCCCGCGCCCCGCGTGCGTCCATCTCGTCGAGCATCGCCAGGATCCACTTCGTCTGCTGCTCGATCATGAACACGACCGAGTTGTGGCCCAGAGCGGTG
>DASVMH010000139.1:0-7848 GCA_036384455.1 Marmoricola sp.
GATCCAGGTCAACGCCGTGGCGTGGAGCAAGGTCTACCGACGCAGCTTCTATGACGCCGCCGGGCTGCGGTTCCCCGAAGGGCTCGTCTATGAGGACCAGCCGGTCTCGTCGCGGGCCTACGCACGAGCGGCGGCCTTCGACGTGCTGCCCGACGCGGGGGTCGTGTGGCGTACGCGTGCCGACGGGAGCTCGCTGAGCCAGCAGACCGCCGCCGCGGCCAACCTGGCCGACCACAACCGTGCCGTGGAGCTCTCGCTCGCCGAGCTCACCGACTCCGGACACGAGCGGGCCGCCCAGATCCGGGCGCTGCAACTGCTCACCCACAACCTCGCCTTCTTCGCGCACTCACTCGTCGGGGCCGACGACGCCTTCAAGGAGCAGTTCCGGCGCGGACTGCAGATGCTGCTCGACCGGGTGCCGCACGAGGAATACGTCCACACCGTCAACGTGCGCAGCAAGACCATCCACGAGTTGTTCCTGGCCGGGCGCACCGATGATCTGGAGCGCTTCATCACCGACGGGCCCGCCAACGTGCGGGTCCGCCCGACGACCGTGACCGCCGACGGCGTCCTCTCCGAGATCGGCGTCGACGGCGTCAGCGTCGAGTCGCGGCTGATCCCCGACCAGCAGACCGCGTTGCGCGCCCGGATCCTCGAGGACACCACCACCGCGTCGGGGGAGCGGGTGCTGCGCGGCTACGCCTTCGTCCGCAACGTCGACCTCACCGACCGCGACTTCACCACCACCGCCACCCTGGTCTCCGCCGACGGCTCGCGCACCACCGTGCCGCTGACCCACACCGTGGCTCCCGAGGCGAACGTCGCCGTCGCGCACGACTTCTGCGACTTCAGCCCCTCCGGCTTCACCCTCACCCTCCCCGCCACCCCTGCCCCTGTTCCCACCGCGGGCACGAACCCCTTCCGCCGCCTGGAACTCACCGTCACCGTGGCCGGCCTGACCCGCTCCGCCACCCTCCACCTGCGCTGAGACCCCAAAACTCTGACGGCTTTTCGCGCCGAGACCCCAAAACTCTGACGGCTTTTGATGCCGAGACCCCAAAACTCTGACGCGAAATCACGCCGAGACCCCAAAACTCTGACGATCCCGAACGCCGAGCCCGCGTCCCGACAGGCTCGACGACCGGAGCCGACCCGACGTGCCGGAACCACCCGATGACTACGCTGTAACCGTGAGCGTGCGACGGATCATGGGCACCGAGACCGAATTCGGCATCTCGGTCCAAGGAGCGCCGCACGCCAACCCGATGGTGGCCAGCACCCGCCTGGTCAATGCGTACGCCTCGGCCACCCTCAATGCCCGCCGCGCCCGCTGGGACTTCGAGGAGGAGTCGCCGCTGCGCGATGCCCGCGGCTTCGACATGGCCCGCCAGGTCGCCGACCCGTCGCAGCTGACCGACGAGGATCTCGGCCTGGCCAACGTGATCCTCACCAACGGCGCCCGGCTCTACGTCGACCATGCCCACCCCGAATACTCCAGCCCCGAGTGCACCGGCCCGCTCGACGCGGTGAAGTGGGACAAGGCGGGGGAGCAGGTCGCGCTCGACGCCGCGCGCTTCGCGAACAACCCCGGCGAGGGCGACCTCGTGCTCTACAAGAACAACACCGACAACAAGGGCGTCTCGTACGGCGCCCACGAGAACTACCTGGTCCGCCGGTCGACTCCGTTCTCGGCGATCGTCAAGCACATGATCCCGTTCTTCGTGAGCCGCCAGGTGATCTGCGGGGCGGGCCGGGTCGGGATCGGTCAGGACGGGCGCACGGACGGCTTCCAGCTCACCCAGCGGGCCGACTTCTTCGAGGTCGAGGTCGGCCTGGAGACGACGCTGAAGCGGCCGATCATCAACACCCGCGACGAACCGCACGCCGACCCGGAGAAATACCGCCGCCTGCACGTCATCATCGGCGACGCCAACCTCGCCGAGATCTCGACCTACCTCAAGGTCGGCACCACCTCGCTGGTGCTCGCGATGGTCGAGGCCGGGGTGCTCGACGGCACCGACCTCGCACTGTCGACGCCGGTCGCCTCCTTGCGCGCGGTCTCCCACGACCCGACCCTGCAGCACCTCGTCGAGATGCGCGACGGCCGCAAGCTGACCGCCGTCCAACTGCAGTGGGAATTCCACAACGCCGCCGCGAAATTCGTCGCCGACCGGTACGGCGCGGACGCCGACGACCAGACCAAGGACGTCCTCGCCCGCTGGGAGTCGGTCCTCGAACGGCTCGAGCGTGACCCGATGGAGTGCGCCCGCGAGCTCGACTGGGTCGCCAAGCTCAAGCTGCTGCAGTCCTATCGCGACCGCGACGGCCTGGCCTGGTCCGACGCCAAGCTGCACCTCATCGATCTGCAGTACGCCGACATCCGACCCGAGAAGGGCCTCTACCACCGGTTGGTCTCACTCGGCCGGATCGATCGACTCCTCACCGACGAGGCCGTCGAGGAGGCCATGCACGAGCCGCCGGAGGACACCCGCGCGTACTTCCGCGGCCGGTGCCTGGCGAAATACCCCGACAGCATCGCGGCCGCCTCCTGGGACTCGGTGATCTTCGATCTGCCCGGCCACGAGTCGCTGCAACGCGTCCCCACGATCGACCCCTTGCGCGGCAGCAGAGCCCACGTCGGCGACCTGATCGACAACTCCGACACCGCCCTCTCGCTTTTCGAGGCCCTCACGCGTTAGCGCGACGGGCCAGTCCTTGAACAATCACTGGGCGGATCGCGTAGGTTTGAGGCATGGCCCAGGAGCAGAAGCAGCCGCGCAAGGCCCAAGAGGACGAGGAGCCGGTCGACCCGGCCCCCGCACCCGAGGGGTCCGTGTCCGAACGCAAGGAACAGCTCGACGAGGACATCGACGCGATCCTCGGCGACATCGACGACGTGCTCGAGACCAACGCCGAGGATTTCGTGAAGTCGTTCATCCAGAAGGGCGGCCAGTGAGCGACCGTCTCCCCGAGGCGTACCTCACTCCTGGTTCGTCCTCGTTCTCCGACTTCCTCGCCGACATCGCGCCCGACCTGCTGCCCGGACGCCGCACACTCCCGCCGGGTTCCGCGGCCGAGCTGGCACCCCACGGCACCACCATCGTCGCCGCGACCTTCCCCGGCGGCGTCGTGATGGCCGGTGACCGGCGCGCCACGATGGGCAACGTCATCGCCCAGCGCGACATCGAGAAGGTCTTCCCGGCTGACGAATTCTCCGCGGTCGGCATCGCCGGCACCGCCGGCCTCGCCGTCGAGCTGGTCCGGCTCTTCCAGACCGAGCTCGAGCACTACGAGAAGATCGCGGGCACCACGCTCTCCATGGACGGCAAGGCCAACCGCCTCTCCGGCCTGATCCGCGGCAACCTCGGCATGGCCATGCAGGGGCTCGCGGTGGTCCCGCTCTTCGCCGGCTTCGACCTCGCGTCGGGCCAGGGCCGGATCTTCAGCTACGACGTCACCGGCGGCCGGTACGAAGAGACCTCCTTCCACTCCGTCGGGTCGGGCTCGATGTTCGCCCGCGGCGCCCTGAAGAAGCTCTACCGCACCGACCTCGACGCCGAGGGTTGCGTCACCGCCGTCGTCCAGGCGCTCTACGACGCCGCCGACGACGACTCCGCCACCGGCGGCCCCGACCTCGCGCGCCGGATCTTCCCGGTCATCGCGGTGATCACCGCCGACGGCTACCGCCGCCTCCCCGAGGCCGAGACCGCCGCCATCGCCGACCGCGTCGTCGCCGGGCGGATGCAGCGCCCCGACGGACCGGCCGCCTCGTTGGACGGAGGTGACCCGGCATGAGCATGCCGTTCTACGTCTCTCCCGAGCAGCTGATGAAGGACCGCGCCGACTTCGCCCGCAAGGGCATCGGCCGCGGTCGCTCCGTCGCCGTCGTGCAATACGCCGACGGCATCGTGCTGGTCTCGGAGAACCCCCGCAGCCTGCACAAGATCAGCGAGATCTACGACCGGATCGCCTTCGCCGCGGTCGGGCGCTACAACGAATTCGAGAACCTCCGGATCGCGGGCGTACGCCTCGCGGACATGCGCGGCTATTCGTACGACCGGCGCGACGTGACCGGCCGGGGTCTGGCCAACGCGTACGCCCAGACGCTCGGGTCGATCTTCTCCTCCGGCGGCGAGAAGCCGTACGAGGTGGAGATCATCGTCGCCGAGGTCGGGGATGCGGCCGCCGCCGACGAGATCTACCGGATCACCTTCGACGGGCAGATGGTCGACGAGCAGGGTTTCGCCGCGATGGGCGGCGAGGCGGAAGCGGTGTCGTCCTATCTCGACGAGCACTACTCCGACGGGCTCGGTCGCGACGACGCGATCCGGCTCGCGGTGGCCGCGCTCGGTCACTCCGTCAGCGAGGACCGCACCATCACCGCGAGTGATCTCGAGGTGGCGGTGTTGGATCGCACCCGCAGCCAGGAGCGGAAGTTCCGGCGGCTGCGCGTCGACGACCTCACGCCGATCCTGCCACCCCCCGACGCCGCTCCGCCGGCCGAAGAGGCCGCTCCGGCTGCCGAACCGGCCACAACCGACGCGGTCGACCAGGGCGACGAGCCTCCGGTCGCGCCGCCCGCCTGAACGGTCCGGTCAGCGGCTCTCGCAGCCGTGCCGCTCCTCGGCGTGGCATCGGTCGTGGCCGGGACCACCCCAGGCGCGGTCGTGACCGGCCCCGCCGATCAGGACGTCGTTGCCGCCACCGCCGTACATGCGGTCGTTGCCGGGCCCGCCCGCGAAGCTCTCGGGCCGGGCCGATCCGACGAACAGGTCCTTGCCGTGACTGCCGCGGTAGCGCTCGACGCCGGAGAACCTCGTCGTGCCGGGGTAGTTGCCCTCGCCGGATCTCATAACCCAGTGCGCGCGGTGCCGCTTGACGTTGATGGTCAGCGGGGGAGAGATCGCCGCCCATGACACCGAATCGCGTCCGGAACCGCCATAGAAGGCGCTCTTGACGCGGAATTCGTCGGACTGCCGCAGCACGTAGCTGTCGTCGCCGGCATCGCCCCAGACGGTGGCCGTGCCGCCGTCGGTGATGGCCCTGTCGTTCCCGGCCCCCAGGTGCACCTTGACGCCGGAACCCGGCGAACCCTGGGGATCGAAGACGTCGTCGCCGCTGCCCGCCCAGACGACGCCTACGGTGGCTGAGATGTGATCGTTGCCCCCCATGGAGATGATGGTGTCCTTCGCCCGGACGGAGCCGCCGTCGATCCAGTCCGGCCCGGACGTGCCGCGGATGGTGTCGGCGTGCGAACTGCCGATCACCCAGCCCTCGTTGTTGATGAAGTGGTCCTGAGCGCCGCCGCTGCCCACCGCGGTCCCGGTGGCGAGGTTGATCTTGACCCCTGCCCCCGAGTCGGCGTAGCTGATCTCGTCGTGCCCCGGCCCGCCGTCGGCGAAGTCCGGGCTGCCCGTCGTGCCGTTGCCACCGTCGAGCAGGATCACGTCGTCACCGCCGTTGCCGTGGATGACATCGGCCCCGTCGGAGGTGACGTGGTCCCAGGCGTGCTCGGTGTCGTCGGAGATCCAGTCGCTGTCCGGGCTGCCCTCGATCGCATCGTTTCCCGGTCCGCCCCGGACCCAGTGGAACGGCGGTTGCCCGCCGGTCGTGTGCGGCGCGGCGAGGACGGTGATGTGGTCGTCCCCGGCACCGCCCTCGATGCTGTCCTGCGCGTCGGAGACGATCGTGTCGTCACCGTTGCCGCCGTCGACGTTCCATGCGTTGACCTCGAGGTGATCGTCGCCGTCGCCACCGTTGACGTCGGCGTCGACCTCACCGTCGCCGCACACGATGTCGTCGCCGGCGCCGGCGTTCACGGTGTAGTAGACCGAGTCGGACGGGTCGGCCGGGATGTAGATGACGTCGGGCCCGGGCGTACCGTTGATCACGGTGTTCCACGGTGCCTTGGCTGCCGGCGCGGCGACGATCGTGGCCGGCTGACCGTCACACGTCGGGGTGTCGGCCGATGCCGGCGAAGCGGCCAGGAGGCTGCCGGTCACGAGGGCGAGCGCGGCTCCGGCCTGCAAGGTCATCAACGGTGTCACGGCGTCCTCCATGGTCCCGAGCGTCTTCCGCGAAGCTAACACGCGCGCGGCGCCGATGCGGCTGCATCGTGTGTGCCCGGGGAATAGGCTGAGGACATGGACCGCAGGATCTTCGGGATCGAGAACGAGTACGGCGTCACGTGCACGTTCCGGGGGCAGCGCCGGCTCTCGCCCGACGAGGTCGCGCGCTACCTGTTCCGCAAGGTGGTCAGTTGGGGCCGCAGCAGCAACGTCTTCCTGCGCAACGGCGCCCGGCTCTATCTCGACGTCGGCAGCCACCCGGAGTACGCCACCCCCGAGTGTGACGACATCGTCGAGCTGGTCACCCACGACAAGGCGGGGGAGCGGATCCTCGAGGGTCTGCTGATCGACGCCGAGAAGCGACTGCACGACGAAGGCATCTCCGGCGACGTCTATCTCTTCAAGAACAACACCGACTCCGCCGGCAACTCCTACGGCTGCCACGAGAACTACCTGGTCAGCCGGGCGGGGGAGTTCTCCCGCCTCGCCGACGTGCTCATCCCGTTCCTGGTGACCCGCCAGATCATCGTCGGCGCCGGCAAGATCACGCAGACCCCGCGGGGCGCGAGCTACAGCGTGTCCCAGCGTGCCGAGCACATCTGGGAGGGCGTCTCCAGCGCGACCACCCGCAGCCGGCCGATCATCAACACCCGCGACGAGCCGCATGCCGACGCCGAGAGGTTCCGGCGGCTGCACGTCATCGTCGGCGACTCCAACATGTCCGAGACCACCACGATGCTCAAGGTGGCCAGCTGCGACCTGGTGCTGCGGATGATCGAGGAGGGCGTGGTGATGCGCGACCTCACGATGGAGAACCCCATCCGCGCCATCCGCGAGATCGCCCACGACCTCACCGGCCGCCGCAAGGTACGCCTCGCCAACGGCCGCGAGGCCAGCGTGCTCGACATCCAGGGGGAGTACCTCTCCCGGGCGCGCGACTTCGTCGACCGGCGCGAGCTGGACAGCCCGGTGATCGCGCGCACCCTCGACCTGTGGGAGCGCGGACTCAAGGCGGTCGAGTCCGAGGACTTCAGCCTCGTCGAGCGCGAGATCGACTGGGTCATCAAGATGAAGCTGATCGAGCGCTACCGCGCCAAGCACGGCCTGCCGCTCGGGCACCCACGCGTACAACAACTCGATCTGGCCTACCACGACATCCACCGCGACCGCGGTCTCTACTACCTCCTCGAGAAGCGCGGCGCGGTCGCGCGGGTGACCAACGACCTCGACATCTTCAAGGCGAAGTCGGTGCCGCCGCAGACGACGCGCGCCCGGCTGCGCGGCGACTTCATCAAGCGCGCCCAGGACCGCCGCCGCGACTTCACCGTCGACTGGGTGCACCTCAAGCTCAACGACCAGGCGCAGCGCACCGTCCTCTGCAAGGACCCGTTCCGCTCCCACGACGAGCGCGTCGAGCGGCTCATCGACGGGATGTAGCGAAACCGCCTGTGGAGAACAGCGTTCGTCGTTCATCGGCCGACTAGGCTCGCCCGGGTGACCGCGACGAAGTCGGAGCGCCTGCTCAACCTGGTGATCCTGCTGCTCGTATCCCGCAACTACGTGAGCAAGCAGCGGATCCGGGAGTCCGTCGAGGACTACGCGAACAGTTCCAACGACGAGGCGTTCGAGAAGATGTTCGAGCGCGACAAGGAGGAGCTGCGTGCGCTCGGCATCCCCATCGACATCGGGCCGATCGACAGCTTCTTCGAGGACGAACTCGGCTATCGGATCGCCCGTGACAGTTTCGAGCTCCCGGAGCTCGACCTCGGCCCCGACGAGG
>DASVMH010000140.1:0-1681 GCA_036384455.1 Marmoricola sp.
ATCCTGATCTTCCGCGGTCCGCTGGCGCGGATGTGCCGCGACCACCGGGAGTTGGTCGACGAGGTCCAGATCACCGTCGTCCACGAGGTGGCCCACCACTTCGGCATCGACGACGCGCAACTCCACGAGTGGGGTTGGGGCTGAGCGCCCGCAGGCGTACCCCCAACGGGATTCGAACCCGTGCTACCGCCGTGAAAGGGCGGGGTCCTGGGCCGCTAGACGATGGGGGCCCGCCGTCGCTCGCGCGACGACCGCCCAAGCATAGGGGGCAGCGCGGGCGAGCCTCAAAACGCCGAAGCGGGCTCGGGCGCGATGGGCAGCTTCGGGATGCCACCGAGCCACTTGCGGTAGTGGACGTGCGAGGAGAACCGGGCCAGCGTGTCCCAGACGGCGGCGTGGGCGGCCCAGGGCAGCGGCTCGTCGCCGTGGTGCCAGGTGGCACCGAAGGCGATCCAGACCGGCACCCAGTCCTCGGCGTCACCCCAGGCACCGTGCCGCGCCTCGATCATCCTGCGGCGGATCTGGAAGGCAGCGCGTCGACCATCGGGATAGACGGCGGCCGTCGCGATCGGCCACACCCACAGGTCGCGGCTCATCAGATCCAGCTCGAGCTCGCGCAGCACCACGGGATGGACCAGGACGGTCGCGACGTTCTCGTGCGGCGCACGCTTCACCCTCGTGAGACTAACCGCGACCGATTCTCGGCAACACCCCTTGCTCATGTATCGTGTGGCGCGCTCGGTCAGGTAGCTCAGTTGGTACGAGCGTCCGCCTGAAAAGTGGAAGGTCGGCGGTTCGACCCCGCCCCTGACCACGAGCGGAGCCGCGGGTCAGATTCGTCTGACCCGCGGCTTCTTCGTTCTCCAGAGTCCGTGGCTCAGCCGGCCACGTTGAGGAACGTACGTGCGTCGGCGCCGCTCATCGGGCTGCGCTGCGCGAGCCGGCTCAGCGCGACGGCGCGCTCGACGAGCTCGGCATTGTGCTGCACGGGTACGCCACGGCGCAGCGTCACGACGTCCTCCATCCCGACCCGCAGATGTCCACCGAGGGACAGCGCTGCGAGCATGACCGGAAGCGTGGCCCGGCCGATCCCGGTCGCCGACCAGGAGTCGACCTCGGGCGGCATCGCGGCCAGCGCGGCGACCAGCGTCCGGGCGTCGCCGGGCATCCCGCCGGGCACCCCCATCACGAAATCGACGTGGACGTGCCCGCCGGCAGGCGGGCCGTACTCGGCCAGCAGACGGCGCAGCGCGTGCGCATGCCCGATGTCGAAGAGCTCGAATTCGGGGACGATCCCCAGCTCCTGGGTCGCCTGGTAGAGCTCGGTGATGAAGCCCCAGGGGTTGGCGAAGACGTCGTCGCCGAAGTTGACCGTGCCCATCGTCAGGCTGCACGAGTCGGGCTGTGTCTTCAGCACTGCGAGCCGGTCCTCGAAGCCGTCGGTCACGGCTCCCCCGGTCGAGACCTGCACGACCAGGGACGTACGCTCGCGGACCAGGCCCACGACCTCGCCGACCCGATCGACGGCAAGGGTCGACTCCCCGGCGTCGTCGCGGACGTGGATGTGGATCATCGCGGCGCCGGCGGCCTCGCAACGCACGGCGGTGTCCGCGATCTCCTCCGGGGTCGTCGGCAGCGTCGGGTGCTGTTCCTTGGAGACCTCCGCGCCCGTGGTGGCGAC
>DASVMH010000141.1:0-8524 GCA_036384455.1 Marmoricola sp.
CCCGCCCCGATGAGGGGCTCAGTTGACACCGCACGCCTTCTCGAGGGCCGTCAGCTCGTCGTCGAGGTGCGTGAGCAGACGCTGCAGGCTGGGTACGCTCCGCCGGCAGCCGGTGAGGCCGAAGTCCATGTCGTCGGCATAGCTGTTGCAGGTGATGTTCAGCGCCATGCCCTGGATCGGGATGGACACCGGGTAGGAGCCGACGAGCTTCGCGCCGTTGAGGTACTGCGGCTTCCGCGGACCCGGCACGTTGCTGATGATCAGGTTGAACGGCGGCCGGGTCACGCCGGTGAGCCCCATCATCGGCAGCACGATCGACGGCGCCATCCCGATCGCGCTCATGGCCAGGATCTGGTTGGACGTCATGGACCCGAGCGCGTCCTTGCCGTCCTTCATCGACGCGTGGATCGACCTGAGGCGCTCGGCGGGGTCGGCGAGCTCCGTGCCGAGCCTGACCATCACCGCGCCGACGGCGTTGCCGCCCTCGGCCGACGCGACGCCGGCCTGCTTCGCGTTGAGGCCCACCGGCACCATCGAGACGAGCGAGGCGTCGGGCAGCGCGTCGTGCTCGAGGAGGTACGCGCGCATCGCACCGCTGCACATGGCGAGCACGACGTCGTTGATCGTGGTGTTGCTGGCCTTGCCGATCCCTCGGATCCGCTCGAGGGGCCACCCCTGCGCGGCGAACCGACGAGCGCCGGTGATCGGCACGTTGAACATCGACTTCGGTGCATGCAGGGACACGGCCGAGGTCTCGTTGCGGATGCCCTTGGTGATCGTGCGCACCAGTGCGCTCGGCATCCCGGCGGCGTCGGCGACCAGGCCCAGCCCCTGGCGTACCGCGTCGACGGGGACGCCGGCCAGTCGCGCGATCGCGTCGTCCTCGACCTTCTTCGTACGGCTCGAGGGATGTGCCGCGAACGGCAACGGCATGTCGCGCTTGTCGGGGTCCGCGGTGAGCACACTCTGCATGAGGCGCATCGCGGAGATGCCGTCCACGAGGCCGTGGTGGAGCTTGGTGTACATCGCCAGTCGGCCGTCGGCGAGGCCCTCGATGATGTGGCACTCCCACAGCGGCCGCTCGCGGGCGAGCATCGTGCCGTGGAGGCGGCCGACGAGCTCGAGCAGTTCGCGGATGCGACCCGGCTGGGGGAGTGCGCTGTGGCGGACGTGGTACTCGACGTCGAACTGGTCGTCCTCGGTCCACACCCACTGGCCCGCCGTACGGATGGAGCGGTGCGGCCGCTTCTTGAAGAGGGGTGCGGCGTCATTCTCGGCGATGCCCGCCTCGAAGAGTGCGCGGCCGTAGTCCTTGCCGGCGCCGGCCGGCTTCTCGAACAGTTGCAGGCCGGCGACATGCATCGGCTGGTTGCGGTTCTCGGAGAGCAGGAACGCGAGGGATGACGGGTCGATCGGGACGGCCATGCTCGGCTCCTTAAGGATCTGGGCCCCTGGAACGGGGGTCGGACCGATCTTTGCACTGTCGTGCGGCGAGGGTGCACCCATCGGTGAGACAGTCGCAGGATTCCTTGCGTCGCGCCGTGCGGGCGGCGAGAGTATGACTGTGACCTTGCCACCATCACTGTCAACGTCAACGGCCGACTATGTGGTCGTCGGTGGCGGTAGCGCCGGGGCGGTCCTCGCCAACCGGCTCTCGGAGGATCCCGGCGTACGGGTGGTGCTCCTGGAGGCGGGCGGCGTGCCCGACATCGACGAGGTGTCCATCCCGGCGGCGTTCGCCGCGCTCTTCAAGACGAAGTGGGACTGGAACTACACGACGACCGACCAGAAGCAACTGCACAGCAGGGCGGCGTACTGGCCGCGGATGAAGGCCCTGGGTGGTTGCTCGTCGATGAACGCGATGATCTACATCCGCGGCAACCGCGCGGACTTCGACTCCTGGCGGGACCAGTACGGCGCCACCGGTTGGGGATACGACGACGTCCTGCCGTACTTCGTGAGGGCTGAGGACAACGCCAGACTCGCGGGTCCGTACCACGGACAGGGCGGGCCGCTGCACGTCGAGGACCGCCGCTACACCCACGAACTGACCCACGAGTGGGTCGCCGCAGCGGTCGCCGAGGGGTTCAAGCCGACCGACGATTTCAACGGTGCGGAGCAGGAGGGTGCGGGGCTCTACCAGGTCACGTGCCGGAAGGGACGGCGCTGGTCGACGTACAAGGCCTATCTCGAGCCGGTCGCCGATCGACCCAACCTCACGATCGTGACCGACGTGCTGGTGACCGGCGTCGAACTCAGCGGCGATCGCGCGACCGGGGTGCGGTGTCGGATCGGGGGATCCGAGGAGCTCGTCACCGCGGGCCGTGAGGTCATCCTCTGCGGTGGTGCCATCAACAGCCCGCAACTGCTGATGCTCTCCGGCATCGGACCGGCGACGCACCTGCGCGAGGTCGGCATCGACGTCGCCGTCGACCTCCCTGGCGTCGGAGCGAACCTCCAGGACCACCCGGCCGTGCCCGTCATCTTCCACACCCAGGGCACCACTGATCTCGCCGATTTCAACAACGTGCGCAATCTGGTGCGCTGGAAGGCCACCGGCGGTGGACCGCTCGCGTCCAACGTTGGTGAGGGCGGTGCGTTCTGGCGTTCCCGCGAGGAACTCTCCGCGCCGGACATCCAGTTCCACGTCGCGCCGGCCGGTTTCTACGACAACGGTCTGCACGAGCCGTTGCGCCGGATGTTCACCGCCGCACCGACCCTGGTATCGGTCGCCAGCCGAGGCTCGGTGCGGCTGCGGTCATCGGATCCGACCTGGCGACCGGTCATCGACGCCGCCTATTACGACGACCAGGCCGACCTGGACGCGATGCTGGCAGGCGTACGCAAGGTCTGGGACATCTGCTCCCATGCTCCGATCAACCGGCACCTCACCGATCCGTGGGAACTGCCGAGGGATCCCAGCGACGAAGACCTGGTCGAGCACATCCGCACGTACACCTCGACGCTCTTCCACCCCGTCGCCACCTGTGCGATGGGCACCGGCGAGGATGCCGTGGTCGATCCCGAACTCCGTGTCCGTGGTGTCGACGGGCTGCGGGTCGTCGACGCCTCCGTGATGCCGGCCGTGCCGCGCGGTAACACGAACGCCCCCACCATCATGGTCGCCGAGAAGGCGGCCGATCTGATCAGGAGTGCATCATGACCGTCCAGGACCAGGCGACCACCCCCACGTTCGAGTCGCTCAACCCCGCCAACGGCGAGGTCGTCGGCACCCACCCGATCCACGACGACGCCGCTGTCCGCGCGGCGGTCGGCCGGGCACGCGAGGCTGCGGCATGGTGGTCCGCGCTGAGCTTCGACCAGCGAGCGGAGATCCTCGGTCAGTGGAAGGGCGTGATCACCCGGCGGATCCAGCAGTTGGCCGGCCTGATGCACGACGAGACCGGCAAGCCGCACAGCGACGCCGCACTCGAGGCCGGCCTGGCGATCGACCATCTCGGGTGGGCGGCCAAGCACGCCGAGAAGGAGCTCGGCCGCAAACGGCGTGCGTCCGGCATGCTGATGGCCAACATCGCTGCAACCGTGGAGTACAAGCCGCTCGGCGTGATCGGCGTCATCGGCCCGTGGAACTACCCCGTGTTCACGCCGATGGGCTCGATCGCGTACGCCCTCGCGGCCGGCAACGCAGTCGTCTTCAAGCCGAGTGAATACACCCCCGGCATCGGCCAGTGGCTCGCGGCAACGTTCTCGGAGGTCTGCGACAAGCCGGTCCTCCAGGTCGTCACCGGGTATGGCGAGACCGGGGCTGCGCTGTGCCGTGCCGGCGTCGACAAGCTCGCGTTCACGGGTTCGACCGCAACCGGCAAGCGCGTGATGGCTGCGTGTGCCGAGACCCTGACGCCCGTCCTGATCGAGGCGGGCGGCAAGGACGCCATGATCGTCGACGAGGACGCCGACCTCGAGGCCGCCGTCGATGCAACGGTGTGGGGGGCCTGTTCGAACGCGGGTCAGACCTGCGCAGGTGTCGAACGGGTCTACGTCCACGAGCGGGTGTACGACGAGTTCCTCGACAAGCTGGTCACCGCGGCCAAGGACGTCACCGCGGTCGACGACCCGGGCACCAAGGTCGGCCCGATCACGATGCCGAGCCAGATCGACATCATCCGCCGCCACATCGACGATGCGATCGCACACGGCGGCCGTGCCGTACTCGGTGGGCCGGAGGCGGTGGGCGAACGGTTCGTGCAGCCGACGATCCTGGTCGACGTGCCGGAGGACTCCGCGGCGGTCCAGGACGAGACCTTCGGCCCGACGATGACGGTCACGAAGGTGCGCGACATGGACGAGGCCGTACGCCTGACCAACGGCACCCGGTACGCACTCGGGTCGTCGGTCTTCTCGAAGAAGAACGGGATGGCGGTCGCCGAACGGATCCGGTCGGGGATGACCGCTGTCAACTCGGTGCTCAGCTTCGCCGGGATCCCGTCGCTGCCGTTCGGGGGCGTGGGGGACTCGGGGTTCGGCCGCATCCACGGCCCCGACGGACTCAAGGAGTTCACGTACGCCCACGCGATCTCGCGGCAGAAGTTCAAGGCGCCCATGGTGCTCACGTCGTTCGGCCGCACCGAGAAGCAGGACAAGCAGTTCCTGCAGGTCCTCACGATGATGCACGGACGCAGCAAGACGCTGAAGTGACCCGGTCCGTCCGCTGCGAGATGCGGAAATGGCCGGACGCGCCGCACTGGGAGTTCGACTGCCTCTGGCTCGGTGCCGACGCCGTCGGTCAGTGGCTCGGGTTGCGCTCGGGCACCTGGATGTCGCGTCCGGGTGCGGGGATGCACGCCACGGCCGACCACGTCGTTCTCGTACCGCACGACGACTGGTGGGTGGCGACGTTCTACGACGACGACCCCGACCGCCCGTTCGACACCTACGTCGACATCACCACCCCCGCGTCATGGGACGGCGACGTGGTGCGCGCCATCGATCTCGACCTCGACGTCATCCGGGGGACGACGGGGCGGGTCTGGGTCGATGACGAGGACGAGTTCGCGGCCCACCGCGTGTCATTGGCCTATCCCGAGGACATCGTCGCCGGGGCGCTGTCGTCCTGCGAACGGGTGCTGCCCGCCGTCACCTCCGACTCGGCTCCCTACGCCCGTTCCGTGGCCTTCGGCTGGATCGCCAAACTCCGCTCGATCGCCGAGACCCCAAAAAATGACGCTCCAGAGCGCTGAGACCCCAAAAGAATCACGCTGGAATGCACCGAGTCCAAAAAAGCGCGCCTTGATTTTGGACTCGGTGCATTCCAGCGTCAGAGTTTTGGGTCTCAGCGCATCAGCGGGGGAGGACCATCTTGGAGCCGCGGGCGACGACGTCCTGGTAGCGGGCGCCGAGGAGCTTGCCGAACCAGTGGATCGCGTGGGCGTCCATCCCGACGAGCTGGCGGGGGCGGTTGGCCCGGATCGCTCCGACGATGATGTCGGCGGCCTTCTCGGGGTCCATCCGGGCGAGCTTCTGGTCGAAGACCTGGGCGAGCTTGTCGTGGTCCTCGTGGGCGGTGGTCCGGCCGTTGCGGGCGATCCCGGTCTTGATGCCGCCGGGGTGGACGCAGGTGACCCCGACGGGGTGGCCCGCCGCGATCATGTCCTCACGGACCGACTCGGTGAAGCCGCGCACGGCGTACTTGGTCGCGTTGTAGGTGCATTGGCCGGGCATCGACACCAGCCCGAAGAGGCTGGAGATGTTGACCAGGTGTCCGTCACCGGACTCGATCAGGTGGGGCAGGAACTCCTTGGTGCCGTAGACGACGCCCCAGAAGTTCACGCCGACGATCCACTCGAAGTCCTCGTACGACATGTCGGTGACGGGGCCCGAGTGGGAGACGCCCGCGTTGTTGACCACGACGTTGACGACGCCGAAGTGTTCCTTGACGTCGGCGGCATAGGCGATGAAGGCGTCCTTGTCGCTGACGTCGAGCCGGTCCGCCTTGACCTCGGCGGCACCGGCGTTCTTGAGCAGGTCCACGGTCTCGGCGAGGCCGTCCTCGTTCCAGTCGGAGACGGCGACGCGGGCGCCCTTCGACGCGACGTTGAGCGCGAGTGCCCGGCCAATGCCCGAGCCGGCTCCGGTGATGACGACGACCTTGTTGCTCAGTGACTTCATGTCGAGAACGCTACCGGATATTGAACGTGCGTCAATAGCGATGTTGAACAGAATTCAGTAGTGTGCGCCACATGACGTCGACCAGCGGCCGGGTGCGGATGAGTCCAGAGCAGCGGCGCGGGCAGCTGCTCGACATCGGCGTACGCCTGCTGCGGACCCACCCGCTCGATGAGCTCTCCATCGAGCTGCTCGCGGACGAGGCAGGTATTTCGCGAGGGTTGCTCTACCACTACTTCGGAAACAAGCAGGAATTCCACGTCGCCGTGATCCGGCAGGCGGTGGAGGACATCTACGCCATCACCGCGCCGCAGGACCTCGATGACCCGATCGCCCAGCTCGAGGCGTCGCTGGGGGCCTATCTCGACTACGTCATCGAGAACCATGCCGGCTATGTGTCGCTGGTGCGGGCGGCGGCCGGCGGCAACGACGAGTTGCGCGAGATCTACGAGGATTCCCGACAGGCGCTCAGCGACCGCGTCTTCGAGAGGGCTCAGGGGCTGGAGACGTTCGCAGGGATCGACACGCCGGCGACCCGGTTGCTGGCGAAGGGATGGACGGCCCTCGTCGAGGACTCGGTGCTGTCCTGGATCGACGACCCGGCCGGTCTCTCACGCGACGAGCTCCTGTCCCGGCTCGCCCGTGCCCTGACCGCGGTGCTGCTGCCCTGACCGGCGTGTGGGAAAGATCCACCACCTCATCGCGGCGAACCTGCCGACGGTGACGGCGAGGTTCGCGACGGTGAGGACGATCGTCTCGACCGCGCCGTTGTGCACGCCGAGCGCGTGCGCGCCGAGCAGGGTGAGCGTGGTGACGCCGAGGCCGACGGCGAACACGGCCAACGCCTGGCTGTGGTGACGCCGCCAACCCTCCCGGCCACGCACTCCGAAGGTGAGGCGTCGGTTCGCCGCCGTGTTGCCGATCGCCGTCACGGTCAGGGCGAGGGTGTTCGCCAGCATCGACGGCATCAGCGCGCGCAGCCCGATGAACAGGACGGCGTACGCGACGGTGCTCGCCAGCCCCACGGAGGCGAACGAGAGCACCTGGTGGGTCAGGCCGCTGCGCGGCGAGCGGCCCAGGCTCCGCGCGATGCCGCTGAGTGGTACGTCGCCCGAGACGAGCTCGCGGCCGACGCGCATCATCCCGCGCAGGTCCGCGAGGGCGGTGGCGACGATGTCGACCGACGAGTCCGGGTCGTCGGTCCAGTCGACCGGCACCTCGTGGATGCGCAGCCCGGCCCGCTCGGCGAGGACCAGCAGTTCGGTGTCGAAGAACCACGCTTCGTCCTCGACCCACGGCAGCAGCAGTCGCGCGGCGTCGCGGCGGATCGCCTTGAACCCGCACTGTGCATCGCTGAACCGTGCCCGCATCCCGCCGCGCAGCAGCAGGTTGTAGGAGCGCGAGATGAATTCACGTCGTGGGCCGCGCTCGACCTGCGCCCCACGCGCCAACCGGGTGCCGATCGCGAGATCGGAGTGCCCGCTGATCAACGGTGCAACGAGGGGGAGCAGCGCGTTGAGGTCGGTGGACAGGTCGACGTCCATGTAGACGAGCACGGGGCACTCCGAGGTGGTCCACACCTTCCGCAGGGCGCGGCCCCGACCCTTCTCGGGCAACCGCAGATAGCGGATGTCGGGGTGCCTGGCGAGGCGCCGTCCGATCACCTCCGTGCCGTCGGTGCTGGCGTTGTCGGCGATGGTGATCCGCGCCGGCCACGGCAGGGTCGACAGGTGGTCGAGCAGGAGCCGCACGGACTCCGCAAGCTGCTGCTGCTCGTTGTGGACCGGGATCACGATGTCGAGGACGGGCGGGTCGGCGGGCGAGCCGACGAGCGCGGCGATGATCTCGCGGCCCGCCATCACTTGCTCCCCGACAGGTCATACATCGTCACGCCGCCGACGGAGGTCGCCGTGAAGTGCGCCTCGACCCACTTCGTGATCTGCGAAGCGGTGTTCCCGCCCGGTGAAGCACCGCCGCCGGAGCCGCTCGCGATGAACCAGTGGATCCGACCCGCCGACACCCAGGCCTTGAACTGCGTGAGCGTCGGGCTGGGATCACTGCCGTTGAAGCCTCCGATCGGCATCACCGCCAGGCCGCTGGACAGTTGGTAGCCGGCGGCGTTGTTCGCGCCGACGGTCGCAGCGGCCCACGTGTAGTCGTCCGAGTCGGTCTTCAGTGCCTTCAGGAGGGCCGATGACGGTGTGGTGGCGTCGAGGAGCCCGCCACCTCCGCCGCCGGTGGGCATCGTGCGGTTCGACGTGCCGGTCGCGCCGCCGGTGGGCAGACCAGTCGTGCTGCCGCCCTGGGTGCCGCCCTGGGTGCCGCCCTGGATGCCGCCCGGGGCACCGCCCTGTGTGCCGGTCGGTCTCCCGCCCTGGCCGCCGCCCGGAGCTCCACCGGG
>DASVMH010000142.1:0-2088 GCA_036384455.1 Marmoricola sp.
TCGGTGCGTTCTACTGGCCGACGGCGGTCGGCACGCCACTCGCCGAGGGCCGCGAGACGCGCGAGATCGGCGGTCGTACGTACCTCCTCGAATACCCGATCACAGGTGACTACGCCCTGATCGCGGCCCATCGCAGCGACCGCATGGGGAACCTCGTCTACCGCAAGACGGCCCGCAACTTCGCCCCCGTGATGGCCACGGCAGCCGCAACGACGATCGTCCAGGTCCATGAGGTCGTCGGGACCGGCGCGCTGGACCCGGAGGCCGTGGTGACACCGTGCATCTACGTCGACCGCGTCGTCGAGGTGGCCGAATGAGCCCGCGTCTCGACAAGCATCAGATCGCAGCGCTGATCGCAGCGGACATCCCCGCCGGCTCCTTCGTCAACCTCGGCATCGGTCAACCTACGCTCGTCGCGGATCACCTACCTGCTGTCGCGGGCGTCGTGCTGCACACCGAGAACGGCATGCTCAACATGGGGCGTGCGGCCGTCGGTGACGAGATCGACCCCGACCTGATCAACGCCGGCAAGATCCCGGTGATCGAGCCGCCGGGCGCGTCCTACTTCCACCACGCCGACGCCTTCGCCATGATGCGCGGCGGCCACCTGGACATCTGCGTCCTCGGTGCCTTCCAGGTCTCGGCGACCGGCGACCTCGCCAACTGGAGCACCGGCGCCCCCGACTCGATCCCGGCCGTCGGCGGCGCGATGGACCTGGCCATCGGGGCCAAGCGCGTGTTCGTGATGATGACGTTGTTCGGCAAGGACGGGTCACCCAAACTCGTACCCGAATGCAGCTACCCCCTCACCGGTGTCGGCTGCGTGGACCGCATCTACACCGACCACGGCGTCTTCGACATCGCCTCCGGTGGCGTACGCGTACGTGAACTGCACGGCATCTCCGAGGAGGATCTGCGCGAGCGGCTCGAGGTGCCGCTCGTCTAGATCTTCGTCGGGATGTGCATGACGGTGCCGCCGTCGACCACGAATTCGGTGCCCGTGATGAAGCTGGACTCGTCACTGGCGAGGAACACCGCGACGGTGGCGATCTCCTCGGGCCGCCCCGCACGACCGAGCGGGATCGGGATCAGGTCCTCGGGCATCTGGTCGGTGGCGGGGGTGCTGATCCGGCCGGGGTGGATCGAGTTCACTCGTACGCCCTGGGGCGCGAGCTCCATGGCCGCCGACTTGGTGAGCCCGCGCAGACCCCACTTCGACGCGACGTACCCGTGCGCCCACGGGGTGCCGCGCAGACCCTCGATCGACGAGGTGTTGATGATCGAGCCGCCGCCGGCGGCGATGATCGCGTCCGCCGACGCCTTCATCCCGAAGAAGGAGCCGGTCAGGTTCACGTCGAGCATCTGTTGCCACTGCTCGGCCTTGTAGCGCTGCAGCTGACCGCCGTTGAAGATGCCCGCATTGTTGAACAGCACGTTGAGCTTGCCGAACTCCGCGGTCGCGAGTGCGACCGCAGCGGCCCACTCGTCCTCACTGGTGACGTCCAGATGGACGTAGCGGGCGGCGTCGCCGAGCTCAGCGGCGAGCGCGGCGCCCTCCTCGTCGAGGATGTCGCCGATGACGACCTTCGCGCCCTCGGCGACGAGCAACCTGGCGCTCGCGCCACCGATGTTGCGGGCGCCACCGCTGATCAGCACGACCTTGTCATCGACACGACCCATGCCCGTGAAAATAGCCTAGAATCGCGAAAACTAGAACACGTTCCACCAAGGGAGTCGCTCGTGGCCGTACGGGTCGCGCAGGTCGCCACCGGCAACGCCGGCCGGCTGACCCTGCGCCAACTGATCGCCGATGAGCGCTTCGAGCTCGTCGCCGTCTCCACCACCGACCCTGCCAAGGTCGGCGTCGACGCCGGGCAGCTGGCGGGCCTCGACGTCAGCACCGGCGTCACTGCGGTCGACTCCCTCGACGCCCTGATCGCCGCCGCTCCCGAGTGCGCGGTCTACTGCGCGATGGGCGACACCCGGCCGGTCGAGGCGACCGGCCACGTGGTCCGCCTGCTCGAAGCAGGCATCGACGTCGTCGCCTCCGCCCCCGGGACGTTGCAGTACCCCTGGGGAACGATGCCG
>DASVMH010000143.1:0-2764 GCA_036384455.1 Marmoricola sp.
TCGCGTGCTTCATCGCCGCGGTCGTCTTCCTGCCGTCGTCGTGGAACGACCTCAACGGCTCGGGGAGCAACCTGAACCTGCTCGGCGGCGACTCCGCCCCTGACCTCGGTCCCCGCTGGGTGGCCGCGATCGCCGTACTCATCGGCATCGTGCTCGCCGCCGCGATCCTCGCTCTGACCGGATACTTCACCGGCACCGAGCACCGGCCCGTCAAGGACGTCGGCAAGACCTCGCTGACCGGTTCGGCCACCGTGATCCTCTCGGGTCTCGGAGTCGGCTTCGAGTCGGCGGTCTACACCACGATCGTCATCGGTGCCGCCGTGTTCGGCGCGTTCCTGCTCGCCAGTGGCTCGATCGGGGTCGCGCTGTTCGCGGTCTCCCTCGCCGGGTGCGGTCTGCTGACCACCGTGGGTGTCATCGTCGCGATGGACACCTTCGGTCCGGTCTCCGACAACGCCCAGGGCATCGCCGAGATGTCCGGTGACGTGGAGGGTGAGGGCGCCCAGATCCTCACCGAGCTCGACGCGGTGGGCAACACCACCAAGGCGATCACCAAGGGCATCGCGATCGCCACGGCCGTGTTGGCCGCGAGTGCGCTGTTCGGCTCCTACATCAACGGGCTCACCGACGCGATGAGCAAGGCGCACCCGACGGAGAAGGAGGCGACCGACGCGGTCACCAGCCTCTTCGTCTTCAGCCCGAACCTCCTCGTCGGCGTGCTCCTCGGTGTCGCTGTCGTGTTCCTCTTCTCCGGGTTGGCGATCAACGCCGTCGGCCGCGCCGCCGGCGAGGTGGTGTTCGAGGTTCGCCGCCAGTTCAAGGAGATCCCCGGGATCATGGAGGGCACCGGCCGTCCGGAGTACGGCAAGGTCGTCGACCTCGCCACGAAGGGCTCCCAGCGCGAGCTGATCACGCCGGGCCTGCTCGCTGTGCTCGCCCCGATCGCGGTCGGCTTCGGTCTCGGTGTCGGCCCGCTCGCGGGCTTCCTCGCCGGTGCCATCGGCGCGGGCACGCTCATGGCGGTCTTCCTGGCCAACTCCGGTGGTGCCTGGGACAACGCCAAGAAGCTCGTCGAGGACGGCCACCACGGTGGCAAGGGATCGCCTGCCCACGAGGCGACGATCATCGGTGACACCGTCGGTGACCCGTTCAAGGACACCGCAGGTCCGGCGATCAACCCGCTGCTCAAGGTGATGAACCTGGTCTCGCTGCTCATCGTGTCGGCCGTCGTCAAGTTCTCACTGGGCGACGACGCCAACACGGCCGTGCGCGTGATCATCGCGCTCGTCGCGGTGGCGATCATCGCGGTGTCGCTCTACATCACCAAGCAGCGCCAGGTGGAGCTCGGTGATGACGGTGACGATGCCGCAGCCGCACCCGCGGAGCAGGCCCCGGTCCCGACGGCCTGACCCACCCGCACCACATCGCATCAAGCCCCCGGGCGCTCCCCTCGATCTGAGGGGGGCGCCCGTGGTCGTTTTGGGATAGTGCGACACATCCCGTACGACAATTCGGGCACAGACGGTACGAGATGTGTCGCACTATCGCGGTGGGGCGGGATAACGGGCACGATCCGGATTCGTTGGACGTACGAGCAATGTCCCACCAGGAGTGTGCCGATGACTGGATCGCGGATCGACCGCCGTACCGTCCTGAAGGCGGGAGCGGCGACGGCCGCGGTCGCCGCGACGTCCACGTTCGCGGGGGCGCCGGCGTTCGCGCGTACGCCCGGGCGCACCGTGACCGTGCTGGGCGGCGGGATGGCCGGGCTCGCCGTCGCGCACGAACTGGCCGAACGCGGCTTCGCCGTGACTGTCTTCGAGCCCAGCGCCTGGGGTGGCAAGGCGCGCAGCATCGGGGTCCCGCACACGGCGGCAGGTGGACGCCGCAACCTCCCCGGCGAGCACGGGTTCCGGTTCTTCCCGGGCTTCTACCACCACGTCCCCGACTCGATGCGGCGCACGCCGTTCGGGAAGAACGCCAACGGCGTGTGGGACAACCTCATCGCGGCGAGCGGCGCGAAGTTCCTGCGCGGAGGGGATCGCGCAGACGCATTCATCTTCGGCATCGGTCCCGACCCGACCGCACTTCTCACCCTCGACGGGCTGCGTCGATACCTGACCGAGAACCTCAAAGGGCAAGACGTCCCACCCGACGAGCTGGGGTACTTCGTCGAGCGGCTGTTGGTCTTCCTCACCAGCAGTGACGAGCGTCGCTTCGGCCAGTGGGAGAACGTCAGCTGGTGGGACTTCGTGGGCGCCGCGACGCGTTCGCCGGACTACCAGAAGGTGCTGGCGGCCGGTCTCACCCGCAATCTGGTGGCGGCCAAGGAGACCTTGGCGAGCACCCGGACCATCGGTCACATGGGCGAGGCATTCGTCTACAACATGTTGGGGCGGGGCAACGACGGTGCACCGGACCGGGTGCTCGACCTCCCGACCAACGAAGCATGGATCAGCCCGTGGCTGGCGCACCTGCGGTCGCTGGGGGTGACGTTCGTGGCGGACCACGGTCTCGCCTGGTACGAGATGAATCGTGGCGAGGTCGCTGCGGTGCATCTGGTCGACCGCGCGGGCCGGCATTACCGCCACGAGTCGGACTGGTACGTCAGTGCGATGCCGGTCGAACAGGCTCGCAAACACCTGCGCGGCAACGTGCGTAAGGCCGACCCGAGCCTCATCAAGCTCGAGCAGCTGCGCACCGACTGGATGAGCGGCATCCAGTTCTACTTGAAGAAGCCCGCGAAGATCACCAAGGGACACAT
>DASVMH010000144.1:0-1768 GCA_036384455.1 Marmoricola sp.
AGTTCACCGCCACCAAGGTGGGTGTGCTCGGCGCGGGGATGATGGGTGCCGGCATCGCGTACTCCTGCGCTCGCGCAGGCATGGAGGTCGTCCTCAAGGACGTCTCGCAGGAGGCCGCCGAGAAGGGCAAGGCCTACTCCGAGAAGCTGCTGACCAAGGCGGTCGAGCGCGGCAAGTCGACCGAGGAGAAGAAGGCCGAACTGCTCGGCCGGATCACCGCGACCGCTGAGCCCAACGACCTCAAGGGCTGCGACCTCGTCATCGAGGCCGTCTTCGAGGACCCGTCGCTCAAGCACAAGGTCTTCGGCGAGATCGAGGACGTCGTCAACTCCGACGCGCTGTTGTGCTCCAACACCTCGACGCTGCCGATCACCGGCCTCGCCGAGGGCGTCAAGCGTCCGGAGGATTTCATCGGGCTGCACTTCTTCAGCCCCGTCGACAAGATGCCGCTGGTCGAGATCATCAAGGGCGAGAAGACCTCTGAGAAGGCGGTCGCCCAGGCCATCGACGTCGTCCTGGCGATGAAGAAGACCCCGATCGTGGTCAACGACAGCCGTGGCTTCTACACCTCGCGGGTGATCGGCACGATGGTCAACGAGGGCCTGGCGATGCTGACGGAGGGTGTGCACCCGATCTCGGTCGAGCGCGCCACCACCCAGGCCGGCTACCCCGTCGGCACCCTGCAGCTCTCCGACGAGCTCAACATGGAGCTGATGAAGAAGATCCGCGTGGCGACACAGGAGGCCGCAGGGGATGCGTACGTCGCGCACCCCGCGGACGGCGTCGTCGACAAGATGATCGAGGCCGGCCGCCCGGGGCGGCTGCGAGGAGCCGGCTTCTACGACTACGACGAGGCCGGCAAGCGCCAGGGTCTCTGGTCGGGTCTCGCCGAACTGTTCCCGATCGCCGAGGGGCACGCGGACATCGAGGACCTCAAGGACCGCTACCTGGTCATCGAGGCGCTCGAGACCGCGAAGTGCTTCGAGGAGGGTGTGATCGAGTCGGCCGCGGAGGCCAACATCGGCGCCATCATGGGCATCGGCTACCCGCCACTGACCGGCGGCACCGTGCAGTACATGCAGAACTTCGACGGCCCGGCAGGCCGCGGGCTGAAGGGCTTCGTGGCGCGTGCGCAGGAGCTCGCGGCGAAGTACGGCGACCGGTTCACACCGACCCCGCGGCTCGTCGAAATGGCGGAGAAGAACGAGTCCTTCCCGGCCTGAGGCCGGGCGGCGTCTCGCGGATCATCGGGTGACGCGCATTTTTTCGTCATACCGGGGTAGTCTGTTCCCGGTTTGTGTTGGAAATCCGGATGGGATGTGTCCATGAAGAAGCAGTTGCGTGCTCTGTTGGCGGTGCTCGGTGCACTCGCTGTGCTGGTTGTCGGCGCTGCGGCCGCGCAGGCGTACCCCGGGCCAACGTTCAAACTCTCGGTGAGCAAGCACGTCGTCGTCGGCGGGAACCCGTTCACCGCTGAGGTCACCGCCAACGTGAGTTGCACCCAGTGGCGTATCTGGTTCCAGGACCAGACCGCGACCGTGAGCGACGCGTCCTCGGGGTCGCACTCCTTCTCCACCCCGGTGGTGCACAAGCGCAAGCACGACGTCGTGCACGCACAGTGCACCTTCGACGCCAGCGCCGGCGCGTCGGGCACCGCGATGCGGGTCGTCGCCGCCAAGTCACCCGTCCTGAGCCAGAAGGTGACGATCTTGCCCCGCAAGAACGGCAACGGCAACGGCAATGGCAACGGCAACGGCAACGGGTCCAG
>DASVMH010000145.1:0-5347 GCA_036384455.1 Marmoricola sp.
GGCCTTGAGCGCATCCGGCGGATCCGCAAGCTCGATGACAAGCACCACTTCACCCTGGTCTGCCGCGACTTCGCGCAGCTCGGGCAGCTCGTGCACGTCGACAACGCTGCGTTCCGGGCGGTCAAGGCGGCGACTCCCGGCCCGTACACGTTCATCCTGCCGGCGACCGCCGAGGTGCCGAAGCGGCTGATGCATCCCAAGAAGCGCACGGTCGGCGTACGCATCCCCGACCACCCGGTCGTACGCGCTCTGCTGGAGCATCTTGGCGAGCCGCTGCTCTCCTCGACCCTGATCCTGCCGGGCGAGGAGCAGCCGATGACCGAGGGTTGGCTCGTCAAGGAGGAGCTCGACCACGAACTCGATGCGGTGATCGAGGCCGGCGAGGTCACCGATTCGCCGACGACGGTCGTCGACTTCTCCGACGGGGCGCCGGTGATCGCGCGTTACGGGACCGGGGACGCCTCGCGGTTCGAGTGACGATGTGAGTGGTCCGCCCGGGTGAGCACGTGGTTGCGGATCGCGAGGACGGCGAGGGCTACGGCGTAGCCGCCGAGGAGTGCACCCGCATGGGCGGCGAGCCCGGACACGACGCCCTGGGCGACGCCGTCGTGGGCGTCGGCGACGGCCGTGCGGTGGACGAGTGAGACCACGATCGTTGTGCCGAGGAGCAGCAACGGTGGCAACACCCCGACGCGGAAGAAGTCACTGGGACGCACGGCGAGGGCGGCTCCGATGCAGACGAGCACGAAGCCGACGTCGAAGAGCCAGTCGAGATTCCCGGTGATGACGACATCGATCGCCGCGGCGAGTGCGCAGATCACCGCTGACAGCCGGGTGACCCGGTTGCCCGACCAGTGACCCTCTTCCCACAGCGTGGGCGCACTCATGAGGCAACGGTATGCCCGGAACCTCCTCCTTCGTCGTCACCACGCCGCGCCGATGTGGACCGCTCGGGGAGCTCCTCGCGTCTCGGGGTGGCCGCTGCGAGCATCTCGGCTGCGGTGAGGGGGCGAGGTGCGGACGCCACCGGTGTCGGCGACTCCAGCGGCTGCCCACCGAGGCCGATGTCGTCGAACTGTCGCGCGGTCACCAGGACGCGCGTCTCCAGGGAGCCGATCGCGGCGTTGTACGCCTCGACGGACGCCTTGAGCGAGCGACCGACCTTGTCGAGGTGTCCGCCCATCGTCGCGAGCCGGGCGTGCAACTCGCGACCGAGCTCGTGGATCTCGCGGGTCGCCTCGGCGAGCGCCTCGGTGGTCCATCCGTGCGCGACGGTGCGCAGCAGCGCGATCAGGGTGATCGGAGAGGCGAGCACCACTCCGTGGGCCGACGCGTCCTCGAGCAGGCGTGGGTCCGCATCGAGTGCCGCGGCCAGGCAGGACTCGGACGGCACGAAGAGCACCACGAACTCCACGCTGTCGGGCAACGCCGACCAGTAGGACTTCGCCGCCAGCGCCGTCACGTGCTGGCGCAGTTGGCGGGCGTGTTTGGCGAGCAGGTCCCGCTGACCCTCGGGATCGAGGCCGGCATCGATCGCCAGCGCGTCGAAGTACGCATCCAGCGGTGTCTTCGCGTCGACCACGATGTCGCGCTCGCCGGCCAGGTGCACGACCATGTCGGGACGCAGGACGCCGTCGCCCGTCGTCAGCTGCTGCTGCTCGGTGAAGTCGCAGTGCGGCACCATCCCCGCGATCTCGACCGCACGGCGCAGGTGCAGCTCACCCCACTGACCGCGTACGTGCGGACGACGCAATGCGGTCGCCAGCGCGCCGGTCTCACGCCGCAACGAGTCGGCGCTGTGGCGGACGTCCTCGACCTGCTGGTGCAGCTGGCTCTGCCAGGACACCCGTTGGTGCTCCACCTCGGTCATCCGCTCGGCGAGCCGCTCCAACCCGTCCTTGATGACCGCCTGGTCCTCCGCGCGGCTGGTGAGCTCGGCGATCGCGCCGTCATCGGCCCGGCGCCCGCCCATGCGCAGCCCGATGAGCACCCCAGCGAGCATGCCGATGGCGAGGCCGACGATGACGAGTAACGCGTCCATGGCCCCACTGTGTCGCACCCCGCCGACACAACGGCTTCCGTCGGTGCTCCACGCGACGCTGGTCCGCACCTGATCTCGGGTCCAGAATGGAAGGAGTCTCGATGTGTCCCAATCCGCAGGAGAATTCATGGCGGGCCAGCAAGTCGTCCAGGGCGGCCTCACCCGCACGCCCATGTCGTTCGAGGAGTGGTTGGAGCTCCCGGAGAAGCCGAAGTCGGAGTGGGTCGACGGCATCGCTGCGGTGAGCACGGTGTCCCCGACCTACGACCACGGCTTCGCTCAGGCTGCGCTCTCGGCGACTTTGCGTGCGGCGCTGCCCGGGCTCCGGGTCGTTTCGGAGGTTCCGGTGCGGACTGCACGCACCCGGGTCCGCTTGCCCGACGTGATGGCACTCGAACGGCGCCCGGGCGGAGCCATCGTCGAGGACACCCCGGTCCTCGCTGTCGAGATCCTCTCGCCCTCCACCCGCAGCGAGGACACCGTCCGCAAGTCGGCTGAGTATGCCGCCGCCGGCATCGGTCAGTTCTGGATCGTCGATCCCGAACTGCGCACGCTGGAGGTCTTCGCCAACCGCGACGGTCGCTGGGAGACCGTGCTTGTCCTCGACGAGGCGAGCCGTACGGGCGCCGTCACCGTCGGTGAACACGGCTCGGTCGGGCTCGACCTGGCCCAGATCCTCGATCTCGACGGCTGACGCCGCGGCGTCAGCGCAGCGAGGGGTGCTGGCGCGCGAGGATCGGGGCCAACAGCTTCTTCGGTACGGCGCGCGCCAGCCCCGCCCCGATCTTGTTGGCCACCCCGGGGATGATCACCAGCGTGCCGTGGTCGAGGCCGTCGATGGCCGCCTTCGCGACCTTGTCGGCGGGGAGCCACATAGGCCCGGGCAGTGACTTCATCGCCGCGTCGGGATCGAAGCCGGCGGCGTCGATGAACCCGGTCTCCACCGGTCCCGGACACAGGGCGCTGACCGAGACCCCGGTGCCCCGCAGCTCGCCGTACAACGCTTGGGTGTACGAGCGCACGAAGGCCTTGGCGGCGCCGTACCCCGCCTGCCCCGGCACCGGTTGGAAGGACGCTGTCGAGGCGACGTTGAGGATCGCCCCGCGCCCTCGCTCGACCATTCCGGGAAGGAACCGCGAGCACAGGTCGACCACGGCCGCGACGTCGACCTCGACCATGCCCAGTTCGCGCTCGGGATCGCTGCGGTACACCGGGCCGGTGGTGGACAGGCCAGCGTTGTTGACCAGGATCTCGACGGTGAGGCCGAGTGAGTCGACGCGATCGGGCAGCTGACTCCGCGCCCCGCGGTCGGTCAGGTCCGTGGCGAGGACGACGGTGCGCTCGCCGAGCTCGGCGGCCAGCGCCTCGAGCTTGTCCTCGGACCGCGCCACGAGGCCCACGGTGAACCCGCGCCGATGCAGTTCGCGGGCCATCTCCGTACCGATGCCGCCGGAGGCGCCGGTGACGAGGGCGAGCGTGGTCGGTGAGGGTGCGGGCAGGCTCATGGCTGCAGCGTAGGGGTGCTGATCACATCGGAGTCGGGTCGGACCGGGCTCAGTTGGTAACGACGATCACCGCCGCGTGATCGGACGGGCTACCGCCTATGACCGCGACGGGAGTAGCGACGGACAGTGACTCCGACATTGGGCGGCACCGTGGCCTGAACTTTCGCTGCTGCCTCGGCCTCTGCCCCAGCGGGCGCGTCGCTCGGCAGATAGACCTGGACCTGTTGCGGCTCGGCGGCCACCCTCGCGCGAACGATCTCGCTCGCTTCGTCGATCGGCGCGGGGTCCCCATCGAGGAAGTCCTGGGCCAGGTCGCGAAGGGTTCGCGCCCAGAAGTCCAGTTGGCTGTCGATCTCGGCCGGCTTCAGCCCACTCTGTTTCCGCACTTCGTCCTGCAGCGCGGGCGCGCGGACCTCGATGACGTTGTCGAGCAACATCCAGTCGATCCTCGCATCGGTGATCCAGATCGGATACGTGGGGACTTCGCCGTCGACCAGTCGGATCAACTCGACCTCGACACGCTCGAACTCGTTGCTCTTGCTGATCCGAACGGCCGCGGAGTCGGATCGGTACTGGACCCAGAGGGACCAGAACGAACTGTCGTCGGTTTCGACGTGCGTGAAACCGGCCTCGCGGAGGAAGCCGAAGTGCGTGTCTACGGTCTTCAACCACTTCTCGGCCCGAGTACCCACACGTCCAGTATGACCAACGAGCGGCCCGCATCGGCGGATGAGTTCAGTTCAGTTTGTGACGTCCACGATCACCGGCGCGTGGTCCGAGGGGCTGCCGGAGCCCTGGGCAGGGTCGCGCTCGTCGCGGTCGATGCTCGCTCCGGTGACGCGGTCGGCGAACGCGGGGGAGCCGAGCACGAAGTCGATCTTGAGGCCGCGGTCGCGTTCGAAGCGCTGCCGGTAGTAATCCCAGTACGTGTATCCGGGGGCGTACGCGCGGGTGACCTCGGCCCAGCCGTCGTCGAGGAACGCCTGGAACGCCGTCCGCTCGGCCGGCGTGACGTGGGTGGCGTTCTTGAACTGGGCGATGTCGAAGACGTCGTCGTCGGTGGGGCAGATGTTCCAGTCACCGACCAGCGCGGTGGGCTCGTCGAGCCACCCGTGGGCCGCCGCGCGCAATCGATCGAGCCAGTCGAGCTTGTAGACGTAGTGGGGGTCGTCGGGCTTGCGGCCGTTGGGGATGTAGAGCGACCAGACGCGTACGCCCCCGCAGACCGCCCCGATCGCCCGGGCCTCGGCCTTGGCGGGCTCACCCCAGCCGGGCATGGCGTCGAAGCCGATGCGTACGTCGTCGATGCCGACCCGGCTGATGATCGCGACGCCGTTCCACTGGTCGTACCCGACCGCCGCGACCTCGTAACCCAGGGAGGACAACCCCATCAGCGGCAGTTGCTCCTCACGTGCCTTGATCTCCTGGACCGCAAGCACGTCGATGTCCTGGCGCTGCAGGAAGGCCTCGACGCGGTCGATGCGGGAGCGGAGGGAGTTGACGTTCCAGGTGGCGATGCGCACCGGTCGAGACTAGATCAGGACAGGATCAGCGGGACGATCACCGCTCGGCCGAAGCGATCGAAGTCGGCGCGGCTGCGCAGCCGCGGCGGCCCGTCGGGGGTGAGGACGAGGGACTGCGCGAGCCGGGTGAGCATGATCGCCAGATCGTCGACGCTCTCCTCGGGAAGCTCGGCCCAGCGTCGCAGTGCGCGGATCCTGTCGGCCAGCACCTGGGAGCAGAAGGTGAGGATCGGCCCGGCGTCGACGGTCAGCGAGGCCAGGGTGTCCTCGCGGTCGAC
>DASVMH010000146.1:0-12615 GCA_036384455.1 Marmoricola sp.
TTGCGCAGCTCGTACCCGTGCAGGGGCGACTCGTGCAGCAGTCCGAGGACTGCCAGCTCGAGGGTGCTGCCCTTGCTCGCCATCACGGCCCTTCTGCCTGGCAGGATCCAACCGATGGATCCATTCGTTCTATCGAGTGAACCTATCAGTTCGATATATCCGTTCGCAAAGTCGCGACACGCGGGGGTCTCGAAAGCTCAACCACCGGAGGGGTATGGCATGACCACCGAAGGGGGCGCGGGGCGTTTCGACATGCGCAACCGCCAGCCCGTACGCTTTGCGGCGGGGACCGGCAGGTTGATCAGAAGGGCAACATCTTGAGTGGCACCCGCAAGAGCGCCTCGGCGCCCCGCGACCCGATGCGGCACCCCGACGGCAGCATCGACTGGGTCGAGGTCGCCAAGCGCGGCATCGTCCTGGGCATCGTCGGTGTGCTGGTGCTGTGTGCGATCTTCTTCTTCGCCTACGAGCGCACCACGCTGCCCGACCCCAACGCCGAGTACCAATCGCAGACGACGTTCGTCTACTACAGCAACGGCCACTCGACGGTCGGCAGCTTCGCCACCCAGAACCGCCAGTCGGTGCCGCTGGGCAAGATCTCGCAGTACATGCAGGACGCCGTGGTCGCGGCCGAGGACCACACCTTCTGGACCAACAAGGGCATCGACCCCAAGGGCATCGTCCGCGCGGCGTTCTCCAACGCCCAGGGCAACGCCACCCAGGGTGCCTCGACGATCACCCAGCAGTACGTCAAGCTGCTCTACCTCACCCAGCAGCGCACCCTGAAACGCAAGATCAAGGAAGCCTTCCTGTCGCTGAAGATCCAGCAGCAGCAGTCCAAGCAGGAGATCCTCAACGGCTACCTCAACACGGTCTACTTCGGCCGTGGGGCGTACGGCATCCAGGCCGCCGCCCAGGCGTACTTCGGCAAGGACGCCAAGGACCTCAAGGCGGGCCAGGCGGCGATGCTGGCCGCGATCATCAACTCGCCGAACTTCCTGAGCCCGAGCGGCTCGGCCGCGCAGAAGCAGGCGCTGCTCGACCGCTACCACTACGTCATCGACGGCATGGTCAAGATGGGCACGCTCGACGCGAGCAAGGGTGCCGAGATCAGCGACCACCTGCCGCACTCGGTCAAGGAGCACGTCAGCAACCAGTACGGCGGCCAGAAGGGCTTCATGCTGGCGATGGTCAAGAGCGAGCTGCTCAAGATCGGCTTCAGCGAGCAGCAGATCGACGGTGAGGGCCTGCGGGTGACCACCACCTTCAACCGCGGCGCGATGGCGGCCGCGAAGGACGCGGTCGCAGAGCAGGCGCCGAAGGGGCTACACGGTCTGCACGTCGGGGTGGCCTCGATCGACGTGGCCACCGGCGGCCTGCTCGGCTTCTACGGCGGCCAGGACTTCCTCACGAGCCAGCTCAACTACGCCACCCGCGCCGCGGGATCGGTGGGCTCCTCGTTCAAGCCGTTCGCGCTGGCCGCCGCGCTCCAACAGGGCAAGTTCGGCCTCAAGTCCACCTTCGACGGCAACTCGCCCTACCGCTTCCCCGATGGCTCGGAGATCCACAACGAGGGCGAGGCCTCGGGGATCTCCAACGGCCAGTCGTACGGCGCGCACGTCAGCTTGATGGAGGGCCTGCAGGAGTCGATCAACACGGTGTTCGCGGACCTGACGATGTCGATGGACAACGGTCCGGAGGCCATCAAGAAGATGGCGCTCAAGATGGGCATCCCCGACAACGGCCAGGTCTCCGCGACCAGCAACATCGCGCTCGGGTCGGCGTCGATCTCACCGGCCAACATGGCCAACGCGTACGCCACCATCGCCAACGGCGGCGTCGAGCACGACTGGTACGTCATCAAGAAGGTCACCGACGCCGACGGCAATGTGCTCTGGAAGCACAAGATGAAAACCCACCGGGCGATGTCCTCCGACGTGGCCGCGGACGTCACCTCCGCCCTGGAGAACGTCGTCCAGCACGGCACCGGCACCGCCGCGCTGGCGCTCGGGCGGCCGGCCGGTGGCAAGACCGGCACCGCCACCAACCCCGAGGGCGACGTCGACTCGGCATGGTTCGTCGGGATCACGCCGCAGGTCGCCACCGCCGTGTCCTACCTGCGCGGCAACGGCCACGAGAGCCTCGAGAACTTCCTGGTCCCCTATTACGGCGCGTCCTACCCCGCACGCACCTGGACCGCGACGATGACCGCGCTCATGCAGCAGTTCCCCAAGGAGGACTTCCCGCCGGCGGCGAACCTCAAGGGCACCGAGACGCACGGCTCGCACGCGCCGTACGTCCCGCCGAAGCGCAAGCCGAAGCCGAAGAAGACCCAGGAGCCGACGCCGTCACACTCGCCGTCGCCGTCACACGCCCCGTCGCCGTCGCATTCGCCGTCGCCGACCAAACCGACGAAGCCGACGAATACGACGACAGCAACGCCGGCACCGCCACCATGTGTTCCAGTCATAAGCTGCCGCGCGTGAGGCGGACCGGGTGAGCGAGGAGCCCGTCGCGCCGACGCGCACCGACCCGATCGCCGCCCACCTGAGTGATCGGGCCGGCGGACCGGTCGGGGAGCACGCCCGGCCGCACTGGTGGTGGACCCCGGTCCGCGTCGTGCTCGCCTGCTGCACGCTGCTCTTCGTCTTCGGCACCGTCCAGCGGGCGCCGTGCATGAGCACCGACTGGAACAACTCGTCGGTGCGCTACGCGAAGATGTGTTACTCCGACATCCCCTACCTCTACACGGGCCGGGGCTTCGCCGAGCACCAGTGGCCCTATTCCGACGCCAGCCGCTACACCGCGATGGAGTATCCCGTCGGCATCTCCGTGGTCGCCTGGGGCGTCTCGATGCTGACTGCGCTCGACCCGAAGGGTCCACCGGAGAACCTCCGCGCCGCTGCGGACAAGGACTCGCTGTGGTCGATGCCGGGGATGGCCAGTGAGATCAACGAGTACTTCGTGCTCACCCTGCTGCTGCTCTTCGCATGCGCGCTCGGTGCGTCGTACCTGCTCGCGACGACGAACGAGAAACGACCATGGGACGCGTTGTGGTTCGCGGCGACGCCGCTGCTGCCACTCGCGGGGCTGGTCAACTGGGACCTGCTGGCGGTGGTGGCCGTGGCCGGGGCGCTGTGGGCCTGGGCGCGTGGTCGGCCACTGCTCGCCGGGGTGTGCCTCGGGCTCGGCACGGCGATCAAGCTCTATCCACTCTTCCTGCTCGGCGCGCTGCTCGTCATCGCGCTGCGCGGCGGAGACTGGGAAAGCCGTGACGGGGACCACCGCGATCGCCGGGTCGGGCTGGCCCGGTTCGCCGGTACGGCGGGCGCAGCATGCCTGACCTGGCTGATCGTCAACGCACCGTTCTACATCGAGAGCCCGTCGCGGTGGGACTACTTCTGGAGCTTCAACTCCCACCGGGGCGCGGACCTCGGCTCACTGTGGCTCGTGCTCCAGGACGCCGGCCTCGGGTCGTCGGTGCACACCATCAACGTCGTCAGCTGGCTGGCCTTCGGTGTGGCCTGCATCGCCGTGCTCGTGCTCGGCCTGCGCGCGCCGAACAGGCCGACCTTCGCCCAGCTCGGATTCCTGATCGTGGCGGCCTTCCTGATCGTGAACAAGGTCTATTCGCCGCAGTACGTCCTGTGGCTGCTGCCGCTGGCCGTGCTCGCTCGTCCCCGATGGCGCGACCAGTTGATCTGGCAGGGGTGCGAGCTGCTCTACTTCGGCGCGGTGTGGATCTACCTCGGCGGGTGGCTAGCGCCCTCGACCGGGACCGCGGCTCCGGCGTACGACCTGGCGATCCTGATCCGCGTCGCCGGCGAGCTCTACCTCGCGGCCATGATCATCCGCGACCTGTGGGATCCGCGGGAGGCACCGGGCCTGAGCTCAGCTGATCTCGACGCGGTCGAAGATGGTGGCGGTGAAGCGCACGCGCGCTTCGATCTCCGAGCCGACCTCGGGCGGGCGTGACCCGCTCGGGAGGAACAGCATCGAGGCCTGCATGTGCGGGGGCTCGGCGAACAGCGGCTGCCTGCCGTCGATGACGAACGGCGAGCGGACGAGTCCGACGGCGTCGAGGCCACCGCGGGCAGCAGCGGCACCACGTGCGCGGACGCCGCTGCGACCGGTCGGTGCCTCCAGGCCGATCCCGTGGGCGGTGCCCCCGGAGACGACGAGAAGAGTCCCGCTCCGCGGGGCCCGGCGCTGGCGGTAGCCGTACCGCTCCCCCCGGAGGATCGGATGTGCATCGAGGACCCGCGTGCGGACGGAGAGGGCACCCCGGTCGCCGAGCCACAGATCGGTGCCGACGCGAGGGCGGATCCGGGCGCGCGGGTGGGCGGCCGCCAACGCGGAGACATCGGCGGTGGACAGGTGCGAGACCCACACGGTGGTGTCGTCACGGGCCGCGAGCAGGCGCTGCGCCTCGGCGACCGACGCCGCACCCGGCAGCGGGAGGTGGAGGGCGACGCCCTCGTGGCGGATCCCGCGGGCCGTGATCGCCTCGGTCAGGTCACCCGCGTCGAAGCCGTGACGGCGCATCGAACTGAGCATCTCGAGGACGACCCGCGGACTCGATCCGGTCGCGGCGAGGGCCTCGAGATCCTCCGGGCGGCCGACCGTGTGGACGATCCGATCCGCCAGAGCCTCGGCGGCCGAGGTGTCGAGGAACGGCCGCCATGGGGTGAGCACCACGATGTCGCCGGCGAAGCGGTCGGCGACCGCGGGAATCTCGTCATAGGTCCCGACCGCGATCGTGTCCGCGCCCAGCCAGGCCGCGCGGCGGGCGAGCCGATGCAGGCCGAAGCCGTAACCGTTGCCTTTCGCGACCGGGACCAGGCCGGGACGCTCCGCGGCCACGGAGCGCAGGTGGTCGCGCCAGCGGCCGCCGTCGACATACAGGGTCAGGGACATCAGCCGCGCCTGTTCATGTATGTCTGGAAGCCCTTGTAGAGAAGGCGATTGAGGGGCAGGTCCCATTCGCCGGCGTACTCGACGGCCTCACCACCGGTGCCGACCTTGAACTGGATCAGCCCGACGTGCGGATCGTCGGCGTCGAGGGTCTCGGTGATGCCGCGGAGATCGTAGACGTGCGCGCCGCAGGCGATCGCGTCGCGGATCATCTGCCATTGGGCCGCGTTGGAGCCGCGGACCTCGCGCTTCTCGGTGGAACTGGCGCCGTAGGAGTACCAGACGTGCCGGCCGCTGCGGATCCAGATCGTGGCAGCGACGAGGTCGTCCTCGTGACGCGCGAGATAGAGCCGGATCTCGCAGTCGGCGCCGGTCTCGGGATCGGCGTCGTCGAGGGCGGCGAACATCGTCTCGAAATAGCTCAGCGGACGCGGGGTGAAATGGTCGCGCTCAGCCGTGTGGACGTAGAGGTCGTGGAAGTCCTTGAGGTCGTCGATCCCGCCCCGGGTGACCTCGACGCCCGCCTTGGCGGCCTTCTTGATGTTGCGCCGCCACAGCTGGTTCATCGACGCCAGCACCGATTCCTCGTCGCGGGCCGCGCCCGCCTCGTCGACGAGTGGGATCTGGAAGTTGAACTGCGGCTGGCCCGCGGCGAAGCCACCGTCGGCGGACTGCAGCCGCCAGCCGGCGCGTGCGAGGCCGGCGATGAGGTCGACACCCCGGTCGTTGCTCGACGTGGGGTCGAGCGCGCCCAGGCCGGGGATGGCATCGTCGGCGATGCCGGCCTTGACCTGCGCGGCACTCCAGCGGCGGATCACCACGGGCGGCCCGATCCGGATCGCGAAGGCGCGCTGCTCGCGCAGATGGTCCGCGAGCGGGGTCAGCACCGACGCGACGTCATGGGCCTGCCAGTCGAGCACCGGCCCCTCCGGGACGTACGCCAGGGCGCGGGTGCTGCGCGGCAGCCGGCGGAACAGGACCAGTGCGACGCCGACGAGTCGGTCCTGGTCGTACCAGCCGAGCGACTCGGCCGACCACTCGCGCTTGACGGCCGCCCAACCAGGTGTCTGCAGGAAGCTCGCCGACCCGGTCGCGAAACCGCGCAGGAAGCTGCGGTGGGTGCCCACGTCGATCGAGCGCACCGTCAACGGGTGCGAGCCGGCTGGATTCGTGGTGGACACGCGACGACCTTACTGAGTGCGGTGATGCGGATCGGGACGCAAGGCTCAGCTGCCGAAGACCGCGATGCCGGCGTCGTTGTCGGTGCGGATCGCGGCGCCGAGCTGACGCAGTCCGGCGGTGTCGGGGAGCAGCACCTTGATCCGGGTGTGCTCCACCTTGCCGTGTTTGTCCTTGTGCTCCTCGGTCCGGGTGGCATAGCCGCGATGCGGCACCGTGATGAACCGGATGGTCGAGGCCCGCAGGTGGCGCGCCTTCCACAACAGATCGCGCAGCGCTCCGTTGGTGAACTGGTCATCGATGACCAGGTTGGGCTTGGTGTCCTTGAGGAGACCGATCATGGTGAACGGGTTGAGCAGGACGCTCGGGGTCATCGTCTCCGTGAGCATCGCCTTGAGCCAGACCTGGTTGAGCCGCCCGGACTCGATCGAGGTGGTCGACGTGTCGCTGGTGTAGCGCTGCGCCTGCGCCCCGGTGAAGTGGCGGGCGCCCTTGGTGGTGGGCATGTCGACGCCCCCGAGGCGATCGGTGACCCGGGCGTACCCGGCGACCCCGATCTGCGCCGCATGGTCGATGTCCAGGTCGAGCGCATGGTCGATCACCTTCACGAGCCGGGGGATGCCGGCGGCGCGGTAGGCGTCGACCAGCCGTACCGAACCGTGATCCTTGGCGGGGCGTGTCGGGTCGGGCAGGTACGTGTCGGTCGGCAGGTTGATGACGGACGCGTTCGCACCGTCGGCGGCGAGGTGGACGAGCTGGATGACCATCGTGCGCGGGTCGGAGGCCAACGAGTGCTCGGCGCTGGCCGAGGTGACGAGCAGGACGTTCGTACCGGCGCTGGCCCGCCCACCCAGCTCGGGCATCAGCGGGGCTCGGCGGATGCTCGACATCTGCGCGTTGACATAGATGAGCGCCGCCAGCAGCACGAGCACCAGGGCCAACGCCGGGAAACCCAGGGTGTTGCGGGGTCGGTACCAGTGCTTCTTCGGCTTCTTCCTGCGCGACCTGCGTCGGACCCCTTGGTAATCGGGGCTGTTCCAGTCGAGGTCGCGGCGGATCGACTCCGGGGCGAGATCGGGGACGACGACCGGCTCCGGTGGGCCGTCGGGAGTCGCGGGAAGCGTGACCGGAGGTGCGGACGGCTCCGACCGGGGCGCAGGAGGAGGTGGCGGCACCGGCCGTGAGCCTGGCGTCGCGTGCTCGTCCGGGGTCCCCTCCGGTGGTGTCACAGGCGGTCCTCGAGCCAGGCGAAGTCGGCCCGGTGTTCCGCCGCGCCCCCCGGGGTCTCGCAGATGACCGGGGCACCCGCATCGCGGACGAGGCCGGCGAAATCGTCGGCGTCGAGCTGGCCCGCGCCGAAGTTGGCGTGCCGGTCCGCGCCGGAGTCGAAGCCGTCGCGGCTGTCGTTGGCGTGGACGAGGTCGATGCGCCCGGTGATCGCCCGGATGCGGTCGACGGCGGTCGGCAGGTCGATGCCGCCCGCCCAGGCATGGCAGGTGTCGAGGCAGAAGCCGACGTCCTCGAAGCCCGCGGCCTGCGAGATCGCCTCCCAGACGCCCTCGATGCGATCGAGCCGACGGGCCATCGCGAACTCGCCGCCGGCGGTGTTCTCGATCAGCAGCGGGATCTTGATGTCGGTGGCCTCGATCGCCTTGCGCCAGTTGTCGAAGCCGGTCTCGGGGGCATCCGACTTGTTGACGTGACCGCCGTGGACGATCAGGCCCTTCGCGCCGATCTCGGCGGCCGCGTCCATGTGCTGCTGGAGCAGCTTGCGGCTGGGGATCCGGATCCGGTTGTTCGTGGTGGCGACGTTGACGATGTACGGCGCGTGGACGTACAGGTCGACGCCGGCAGCCTCGGCGTCCGTACGCAGCCCGGCCGCGCCCCCGGCGTACCGGATCTCCGGGCCCTTGTAGCCCTGCGGGTCCCCGAGGAAGAACTGGACCAGCGTGGTCCCGCGGGCGCTCGCCTCCGCGATCGGGTCGTCCTGCTCCACATGCGCTCCGACCGAGATCGCAGAGCTGCTGGGGATGCTCATGACGGGTAAGCCTAAGCGCTCGTCGGGCGCCGCCGATTTGGCGTCCGGGCGTGGCGCAGGTTAGCCTTGTGCGTCGCTCCCGATCCGTCGGGAGCCCTCCTGTCACGGAACGTCCGTGGCCGCTTGAGTCCGAAGGAGGTAGGCGCATCGTGCGTGCCTACGAACTCATGGTCATCCTCGACCCGAATCTCGAGGAGCGCACCGTCGCCCCGTCGCTGGACACGTACCTCAACGTGGTCCGTGGAGACGGCGGCAGCATCGACAATGTCGACGTCTGGGGACGCCGCCGCTTGGCGTACGAGATCGACAAGTTCGCCGAGGGCATCTATGCCGTCGTGACGCTTCAGGCCGAGCCGGCCACGGTCAAGGAACTGGATCGGCAGCTCTCGCTCAATGAGTCGGTGCTGCGCACTAAGGTCATCCGTCCGGACATTCGCTGAATCGAACCTCAGGAGCGAGACATGGCAGGCGAGACCGTCATCACCGTCGTAGGCAACCTGGTCGACGACCCGGAGCTGCGCTTCACCCCCTCGGGTGCGGCCGTGGCCAACTTCCGGATCGCCTCCACCCCGCGGACCTTCGATCGCCAGACCAACGAGTGGAAGGACGGCGACGCGCTGTTCCTCTCCTGCTCGGTGTGGCGCCAGGCCGCCGAGAACGTCGCCGAGTCCCTGACCAAGGGAATGCGCGTGGTCGTGCAGGGTCGGCTGCGGCAGCGGTCCTACGAGGACCGTGAGGGCCAGCGCCGCACGGTCGTCGAGCTCGAGGTCGACGAGGTCGGCCCGAGCCTGCGCTACGCGACCGCCAAGGTCACCCGGGCCTCCCGCGGTGGCGGCGGGTACGGCGGCGGCAACTCCGGTGGCGGCCAGGGCGGCCAGGGCGGCGACCCGTGGTCGACCCCGCAGCAGGGCGGCCAGTCCGCGCCGCAGGGTGGCCAGCAGTCGGGTCAGCAGTCCGGGGGCGACTGGGGCGGCCAGCAGGGTGGCGGCCAGTCCGCTCCCCAGGGTGGCGGCCAGGACCCGTGGAACACCCCCGCCTCCGAAGAGCCCCCGTTCTGAGTCTCGACCGTTCCACCACCAACCTCAACCATTCCGGCCGGTAACCAGCCCTGCGCCGGGCTCGTAGAAAGAGAGCACCACAATGGCCAAGGCAGTGATTCGCAAGCCCAAGAAGAAGGTTTGCCAGTTCTGCAAGGACAAGACGGAGTACGTCGACTACAAGGACGTCAACCTGCTCCGCAAGTTCATCTCCGACCGCGGCAAGATCCGTGCGCGTCGTGTGACCGGCAACTGCGTCCAGCACCAGCGTGACGTGGCCATCGCGGTCAAGAACGCCCGCGAGGTCGCCCTGCTGCCGTACACGTCCACCGCGCGCTGAGAGGAAGAGGAACGATGAAGCTCATCCTCACCCAGGAAGTCTCCGGTCTCGGCTCCGCCGGCGACGTCGTCGAGGTCCGTGACGGCTACGGCCGCAACTACCTCATCCCGCAGGGTTCGGCGATCCGCTGGACCAAGGGCGGCGAGAAGACGATCGAGTCGATCAAGAAGGCCCGCTCGGCGCGCTCGGTGCGTGACGCCGACCACGCCGCCGAGGTCAAGGCGAAGCTCGAGGGCAGCACCTTCAACGTCAAGGTGCGTGCCGGCGAGTCCGGTCGCCTGTTCGGTGCGGTCACCCCCGCCGAGATCGCCGACGCCATCAACGAGACGATCTCCGGCGAGACCGTCGACAAGCGCACCATCGTGCTCGGCAACGCGATCAAGTCGCTCGGCGCCCACACCATCACGGTCAAGGTGCACGACGACGTCGAGGCCACGGTCTCGCTCAACGTCGTCTCCGCCTGAGTCACACCAGCAACAGGTTCCACAGGGGACCGTGCGAAACCGAGGTTGACCGCGCCAAACTTCATGCGGTCAACCTCGGTTTCGTATGTGGAGTCGGGGCAGGAGTTCAGTCCCGCTGGTCGCGCTCCTCGCGCATGCGGCGCACCTCGGCGGTCCAGTCGCGGGGGCCGGGGCCGCCGAAGTACGTACGCCTGTTCACCATGAACAGGTAGAAGATGAAGGCGATGTTGACTAGGCCGATGAGCAGCACCGTCGGGGTCTTGAGCGACTCGACATCCCCGCCGTACGCCACCGCCGGCAGGATCACCAGGGCGGCAAAACCCCAGGTGAGCACACCGAACCGTCCCGCGACATAGCGATCGGGTGGGTCCTGGTCGAGTCCGGTCTGTCCGATCCGGCGGGCGAGGACGAGCGAGAAGACACTCTGCGGGAGGCTGACCGCCCACTGTCCCGAGACGGTCAGGTCGGAGTTGTACTTCGGGATCAGCAAATGGTTCACCTGCGGCAGCCACAGCGGCACGCTGACCACCAGCGCGAGGACCGCCAGCCAGCGCACCGTGTCGAGGTCGAGGTCGGTGCTCCGGGCCAGCGCCCACACCCCGGCGATCACCAGGACCCACCCGATCGGGTCGGGCAGCGCGTCGTAGACCTTCCACGCGGGGTGCGGATGCTTGGGGAAGTCCGCCGGGATCAGCACGATCACCAGACCCATGGCGATCTTCTGCAAGGGGGTCACCGGGACAGGGTAGGGGCAGCCAGCCACGCGCTCGTACGTTCCCGCCACCACAACACCACGGTGCGGGCCCCCATGAACGCGATCGCGAAGGCGAGCCAGAGCGCACGTACGCCGTGGTGGCCGGTGACGACCCAGGCCAGCGCGGGGACGAACATGACCAGCACGATCGCCTGGGCGAGCGCCAGGAACCGCCCGTCGTCGGCGCCGATCAGGATGCCGTCGAGGGCGAACACGATGCCGGCGACCGGCTGGGTGAGGGCGGCGATGACCAGCAGTGCAGGCATCAGTCGACGTACGTCGGGGTCCGTGGTGAACAGGTCGCCGACGAACGGTGCGACCGCGAACAGGACGACGCCGGTCGCGACACCGAAGCCCAGACCCCACAGGACGAACCGATCAGCGAGCGCGCGGGTGGCGGCAGGGTCGCCGCGCCCCAGGGCGTTGCCCACGAGGGTCTGTGCGGTGATACCGAGCGCGTCGAGCGTGTAGGCCAGGAACGACCACAGGGTGAGGGCGAGCTGCATCGCGGCCAGGTCGACGGGCTCGAGCCGCGCCGCTGCCCACACCATGAGGATCAACGCCGCCCGCAGCAGCACCGTGCGGATCAACAGGGGCACCCCGGTGAGGATCGCGCCGCCGATCCCGGTGCCACTCGGGCGTACGGACGCCCGCGAGGACCGGGCCCGACCGAGGACGACCGTGACCAGGACGAGCGTGCCGGCGGTCTGGGCGATCAGAGAGCCCCAGGCGCTGCCGGCGATGCCGAGCCGTGGAACCGGGCCGGCACCGTAGACGAGGACCAGGTTGGCGACGATGTTGGCGAGGTTCGCGCCGATGGCGACGTACATGGGCGTGCGCAGATCCGTGAGGCCACGAAGGGTCCCGACCGCCGCGAGCAGGACGAGCATCGGGACGGCGCCCCACCACGCCACCCGCAGATACTCCTCCGCGAGCGCGTCGACGGCCGGACTCGAGCCGAACGCCGCGACCAGACGCGGGGTCAGGGGCAGCGCGACTGCGGTGATCACGACACCGAGACCGGTCGCCAACCAGATCCCGTCGACACCACGGGTGATCGCCTCGGACATACGGCCGGCGCCGGCGAACCGCGCGACCGTCGCGGTGGTGCCGTAGGCGAGGAAGATGCAGACGCTCACCAGGCCGCCGAGGAGGGCCGATGCGATGCCGAGTGCGGCCAGGGGGTCGGTGCCGAGGTGCCCGACGATCGCGCTGTCGGCGAGCAGGAACAGCGGCTCGGTGACCAGGGCGGCGAACGCGGTGCCGCACATCCCGAGGATCTGCCGCGGTGACGGGGCTTCCGGGGAGGACAGGGTGGGGGCCGCCGGCACCGGGACAGCGTAGGGGGTCCGGGTGCTCGTACGCGCTGTGTATAACCGGCCCGCAGGTGTGGAATACGCCGCGGCCGCGAGGATTTGTCGACAAACAGATCGGTGAATCCCAGATGGCGAAACGGTGAACGCCGCCGTCGCCCGACTTTCTTCAATCCACAACGGGGGATATCCATATCCGCTGGTCAGAGGCGGTTTTCGCGGTGAAGGACCGAGTCGGTCCACAGGGTTGTCGACAGCGACCGCACAGGTGTCGCGGCGTGTTCCACACCGGTTCGGAGGTTTTCCACAGCACCCTGTGGATGACGGGCTAGGTGACGCGGCCCCGGAGGACCTAATCTCACCCGGTCACGGGACAGCGACGGCGGCGAAGCGGTGCAGGCACACGTGGGTTGTGTCGGCCCGCGGTCATAGCGTCGAGGTGACGAGATCACGATCGTGCGAGAGGACGGGTGCGGGGTTGAGCGTCTCTTCGGAACAGGGGTTCGGCGGGCCGGCGCCCGAGGCGTACTTCGACATGCCCGAGAGCGGCAACCAGGAGGCCTGGTCGGGCCGGAT
>DASVMH010000147.1:0-10543 GCA_036384455.1 Marmoricola sp.
CGGTCGCGCCCTTGGGACCTCGCGCCGCCACGGTCACCTTCTTCGACCCCGAGGCGCACTTGCCCTTGTGGCGCAGCTTCAACACGCCCTTCGAGGATGCGCACGCCTTGAAGTTCGGCGAGGTGGACGCGACCGCAGACACCGAGAACGCACCCAGCACACCGATGAGCAAACCCACCACTCCGATCACAACCATCCGCATTCGTGACATCGCCCCACTCCTCTCAGTGATCGACCAAGGTCGACGGCGTGACCGTTGTGATCAGCTGGCATCGGGTCGACGAGGCGAAGAGCGACCCGACCACCTTGTCCACGACGGGCGTGCCGGACGCCGTGGTCGTGGACACCAGGAGATCCAGATGGACGTAGGCCGACGTGGTCGTCGGCGATGCGGGAGGCACCGATGCGTCGTACGCCAGGTAACGCGCCGTCCCGGCCGTGACCCCTACCTCGAGCGCCTGGCTCGACCAGCCTCCGGGCACGTCGGTCACCGTCCCGCCGCTGGCCCGCTGGACGTCCGCGCCCGTCCCCGCCGAGACCCGGTTCGCCGAGCCGTACGCATAGGCATCGACGCCGGAGAAGGTGAACTCGACTGACGCATCACCCGCGCCGTTCCCCACCCCGCAGTTGGGGGTCAGGTAGCCCGCGTCGCTGATCGGGACGGCCGTCGTCCTGGTCCCGCTCGTGATGTCGTAGACCACCGTCTGTCCCTTCGGCCCGGCCGGGCCGGCGCCACCCGGTAGCCCGACCGGTCCGCGTGCACCCGTCGCTCCAACAGGACCGGCTGCCCCCTTCGGACCCTGGACCCCCGTCGTGCCCCTCGGGCCGGTCGCACCCTTCGGGCCCTGCGCACCCACCGCCACCCGTGTCGACCCCGACGCACACTTCTTGTTGCTGACCAACGCCAACACACTCGCCGAGGACGCACACGCCTGGAGGCCCGGTGTCGGTGACGCGGAAGCGGAGACCGTGAGCGCCCCAACAACCGCGACGAGCAGCCCCGCGACCCCGAACACGACCCACCGACTCCGCGACATCACCCGGCTCCTCAGTGGTCGACCAACGTGGAAGGGGTCACGGTCGCGATCACCTGGCACCGGTACGACGATGCGAACAGCGATGCCGACACGGTGGCCACCACTGGCGTGCCTTCAGCATTCGTGGTGTTCACGAGAAGACGCAGGTCGAGGTACGCGGAGTCGGTGGCGGTGAGCGGTGCCTGCACGTCGCCGAGATAGTCCAGTGTGCGCACGTTTCCAATCGCCACATCCGGCTCGACTGCAACGCTCGACCAGTGCGCGGACACCCCGGTCGACAAGCCTCCGCTGACCTGCCCGGCCTGGGCATCGGCGCCCTGCGTCTCGTTGTCGACGGATCCATGAACATATGCGTCGACACCTTGGAACTGCATGAGGAGTCCAACCTGGACGTCCCAACCGGCTCCCGTCGACGTTGTGTGACAACTCGGCGTGACGCTGCCCGAGTTGCCGACGGCAATCGACTTGGATCTATCCGCCGCACCCCCGGTGCTGTAAACGACCGTCTGCCCCTGCGGCCCCTGGGCACCCACGCCACCCGGCAGCCCGCCCGGTCCCCGAGCACCCGTCGCTCCAACAGGACCGGTGGCCCCCTTCGGACCCTGGACACCCGTCGTGCCCCTCGGACCGGTCGCACCCTTCGGACCCTGCGCACCCACCGCCACCCGGGTGGACCCCGACGCACACTTCCTGTTGCTGACCAACGCCAACACACCCGCTGAGGACGCACACGCCTGCAGGCCCGGCGTCGGCGCCGCAGCAGCGGAGACCGAGAACGCGCCGACCACCCCGACGAGCAACCCCGTCAGGCCGATGACGACCGACCGGTTCCGCGACATCGTCACGCCGCTCAATGGTCGACCAGAGTGGCGGGCGAGATGGTGAGGATGAGCTGGCACCGGGTGGCCGAGGCGAACATCGACGCCGACACCGTGTCGGCGATCGGGGTGCCGTCCGAGCTCGTCGTGTTCAGCAGGAAGTCGAGGTCGACGTACGCCGTGGCCGTCGACGAGGTGGTGCCCGACACCGCCGAGCTGTACGCCAGCGTCCGTGGCCCGCTCGACGACGTCGCCGCTTCCTGCGTGACGCTCGACCAGCCTGCGGGGATGGACCTCACCGTCGTCCCGCCGTTGGTCTCGTGGACGGTCTCGCCGGTCCCCTGGGAGACGTTGTTCGCGGTGCCATGGACATAGGCGTCGACACCCGAGAACGACATGGCGAGCACCGCGTTGGCGCCGCCGCCGTTGATCACGTTGCACAACGGCTCGAGCGTCGCCGAGTCACCGACGTGGAACGTCTTCAGCTTCTCGCCGCTGGTGATGTCGTAGGCCACCGATTGCGTCGCGGCCGGACCCTGCGCACCGGTGGCACCCGTGGCTCCCTTCGGGCCGGTCGCGCCCTTAGCGCCCGTGGCGCCGACCGGGCCCTTGGGACCCGCCAGGCCCTTGGCGCCCGTCGCTCCCACGGGACCCTTCGCATCCAGGGTCACCTTCGTCTGACCCGAGGCACACTTCCCGTTCTTGATCAGCGTCAGCACATGGGCAGTGGTCGTACACGCCGTGAAGGTGGGCGCGGTCGTCGCCGCCGCCGACACCGAGAACGCGCCGACGACCCCGACCAGGAGGCCCGCGCCTCCAACGGCGATCTTCCGGTTGCGAGTCATCTCCAGCTCCTCTGTCGTTCGTACGGCTCGATCAGTGGTCGGCCAGCGCCGTCGGCGTGACCATGACGATGAGTTGGCACCTGGTGGCCGAGGCGAATTCGGACGCCGTCACCGTGTCCACGACGGGCGTACCGTCCGAATTCGTGGTGTTGACCACGAAGTTCACGTCGACGTAGCCCGTCGCCGTCGAGGACGTGCTGCCCGTGACCTGCGCGGCGTACGCGAGCAACCGGGAGCTTCCCGTGTCGACCCCGGGTTGGACCGTGACGCTCGACCAACCGTGAGACAGCGTCGATATCGTCGAACCGCTCTGCTGGATCCCGGATGAACCGGTGCCCTGCGCCTCGTTGTCCGCCGAGCCGTGTGCGTAGGCATCGACGCTGTTGAACTGCAAGCCGATCCCGGCGGTGGCGCCTCCGCCGGACGACACGATGCACGACGCCTGCAGCGTTGCCGCGTCGCCGAGCTGGATGGTCTTCTCCTTCGCTCCGACCGCCGTGGTGTCGTACGCCACCGATTTCGCCCCCGGACCCTTCGGGCCGGTCGCGCCCGGTGCTCCCTGAGCCCCCTGGGCGCCGCTCGCCCCGGCCGCCCCGGTCGCGCCCTTCGCGCCTTGTGCGCCCGCGGCCCCGCGGGCTCCGGTCGCCCCCTGGGGGCCCTGCACCAGCACCGTGACCTTCCGCTGCCCGGACGCACACTTGCCCTTCTGCACCAGGGCCAGCACGTTCGCCGAGGTGGCACAGGCGGTGTATCCCGTCGACGCCGCATCCGCAGACACCGAGAACGCGCCCGCCGCCCCGATGAGCACCCCCGCGACGCCCATCACGGTCAACCGTCTGCACCCCATCGCCGTCTCCTGTGCTCAGGCTGCGCGGACCGACCGCCGGCCGACGATCGGACATTTCGCCCGAAGGTAGGGCTCCGCCGCAGTCCGCACATCCGTGCAAACACCTATCTGCGGGACGGCGGGCTCAGCCGTCGAGCGGCTCCACGGCCGGCGCCCGGCCGAGACCCATCACGATCACGCTCGCGGACACGACCAGCAGCATCCCCAGCAGTTGGAGTGGGCTCAGGTGTTGGCCCAACACGACCAGACCCGCGAAGGCGGCGACCGCAGGCTCGAGGCTCATCAGCACGCCGAAGACCTTGGCCGGGATCCGGCGCAGCGCCATCAGTTCGAAGGAGTACGGCAGCAATGACGACAGCACGGCGAGCAGTACCCCCTTGAGGAGGTGGTCGGTGGTCCACACATGGGGGCTGGTCAGCCCGGCCGGAGCGACCACGAGGGTCGCGATCACGAGCGCGATCGCAAGCCCGTCGAGTTGCGGGAAGGCGGCACCCGTACGCCCGCTCAACAAGATGTACGCCGCCCAGCAGCCGCCTGCGATCGCGGCGAGCAACAGCCCGACGCCGCTGAGCTCACTCCAGGGCTTGTCGAGCGCCTGGGAGATCAGCAGCACCCCGAGCCCGGCGGCGACGACGGCCAGGAAGTCCGCGGGCCGGCGCGACAACAGGGTCGTGAGCAGGAGCGGACCGCAGAACTCCACGGTCACGGCAACGCCGAGCGGCAGGTGTGCGAGCGAGCCGTAGAAGGTCCAGTTCATGCAGCCCAGCGCGATGCCGAAGGCGATCACGGTGGCCCAGTCGCGGCCGCGGTATCCGGCGAGGCGCGGCCGGACGACCGCCATCAGAACGAGCGCGGCGATCCCGACGCGCAGCAGCACCGCACCACCCGCACCGATCTCCGGAACGAGCTGTGCGGCGATCGCGCCGCCGAACTGCACGGACACGATGCCGCCGAGGACCAGCGCCGGGGCCGGCACCCGCGTGAGGTCAGCGGACACGGTCGACCCGGCCCTCGTCCCAGACGGGCTGGTCGGCCTCGTACACCCGACCGTCGGCGCCGAAGACCACGAAGCGGTCGAAGCCACGGGTGAACCAGCGGTCGTGGGTGACCGCGAGCACCGTGCCCTCGAACGACTCCAGCCCCGCCTCGAGCGCCTCGGCGCTCTCAATGTCGAGGTTGTCGGTCGGTTCGTCGAGAAGCAGCAGCGTCGCCCCGGACAGCTCCAGCAACAGGATCTGGAAGCGCGCCTGCTGCCCGCCCGACAGGGAGTCGAACGGCTGCTCCGCCGCGTACGCGAGCTCGTACCGGTCCAGCACCCGCGCCGCCTGCTCACGGCCGAGGCCGGAGCGGTGGGCATCGCCGCGGTGCAGGATCTCCAGCAGGGTGCGGCCGAGGAGCTCAGGATGCGCGTGCGTCTGCACGAACCAACCCGGTCGGACACGAGCGCCGAGGCGCGCGATGCCCTCGTGGGCGACCGGCTCGATCACGATGTCCTCGACCGGTAGGTGTTCGGCCTCCGGTCGGGTGCCGCCGGCGGCGAGCAGCCGCAGGAAGTGTGACTTGCCCGAGCCGTTCGAGCCGAGCACCGCGACGCGCTCGCCGTACCAGACCTCGAGGTCGAACGGCTGCATCAAGCCGGTCAGCTCCAGCTGCTCGCAGATGACGGCGCGCTTGCCCGTACGCCCACCCTTGAGGCGCATCCGCACCTGTTGCTCGCGCGGCTGGCCCGTCGGCGGCCCGGCCTCCTCGAACTTCGTCAGCCGCGTCTGGGCGGCGCGGTAGCGCGAGGCCATGTCGGAGTTGTAGGCCGCCTTCTGCTTGTACATCAACATCTGGGCGCGGAGTTTGGCATGCTCCTCGTCCCAGCGCTTGGTGAGCTCCTCGAAGCGTGCGAACCGCGCCCGCCGCGCCTCGTGATAGCTCGCGAAGCCGCCCGGGTGCGTCCACACGGTGTTGCCGGCGCCGCCGAGCTCGACGGTGACGATCCGGGTCGCGGTGTTGGCCAACAGTTCGCGGTCGTGGCTGACGAAGAGCACCGTCTTGGGGGACTCCGTGATCCGTCGCTCGAGCCAGCGCTTGCCGGGGACGTCGAGGTAGTTGTCCGGCTCATCGAGCAGCAGCACCTCGTCGGGACCGGCCAGGAGGTATTCGAGGATCAAGCGCTTCTGCTCGCCGCCCGAGAGCGTCGTGAGATCACGGTATTTCGCGCGGTCGTACGAGATGCCGAGCGCGGCCGTGCAGCAGCTGTCCCAGACGACCTCGAGGTCGTACCCGCCGGCGTCGGCGTACTCGGCCAGCGCGGTCGCGTAACGCATCTGGGTCGCCTCGTCGTCGCGCTCCATCAGCGTCTGCTCGAGCCGATCGATCTCCGCAGCCGCCGTCCGGATCCGCGCGGGCGCCACCGAGAGCAGCAACTCGGCCACGGTGGTCGAGCCCGCACCGTTGGTCGAGCCTGCTTCGGTGGTCGAGCCTGTCGAGACCCCCACCTGCTGGCTCATCACCCCGACGCCGCCCGAGCCAACCACTGCGCCGGCATGCGGCTGGGTCTCACCGGTCACGATCCGCAGCAGCGTGGACTTGCCGGCCCCGTTGGCTCCGACGAGCGCCACCTTCGCCCCGTCACCGACACGGAACGACACGTCGTCGAGCAACACCCGGCCGTCCGGCAGGTGGTAGCTCACCCCCGCGACGTCGATGTGGCCCACAGCCGCCGATTCTCCCCTGCGGGCTCGTCCCCCCGCACCCCGGTTTCGCTGAGACCCCAAAACTCTGACGCCTCAGAGCGCCGAGACCCCAAAACTCTGACGACCTGCGGGCATTCATTCACCCCTCGCGCGCCAGCCCTACCGGGGCGGATCCTGCCGCAACTGCCGCCGGAGTCGGAGGTAGAGCCACAGGCCCGCGGCACCGTCGGCGAGTCCGATCACAACCGCGAACAGCGCACCGTAAGCAATCCCCATGACGATGACGACGAGCCCGATTGCGATACACCCGATCGCCCACCACTGCGCGACCTTCTTACGGTTCCGCTTCACCGTCGACGGGTCGAATGGTTGGCCCCCTGCCTCGGGCTCCGCCGAGGAACGCGCCTGACGCGACCGCGTGATCACGTCAGACACCGCAAGGGAGGAGAGCGCGATGACGACCGCCACCAGGATCCAAGTCCACGGGCTGTTGGCCGCCGTGTCGAGAAAGAGCACCGTCGTCACCTGAGCGCCTCAGCGGATGTGCCTGTGACCACGAGCGACATCACGTTCATGCTGCTCCTCGGTCCGCGGCCTGCGCTTGCGCTGGGTGAACAGGACGAGAGCCCCACAAACCGCGAGCCAGAGGATCGCAGTGCCGATCAACATGAGCCACTGCAACATGCTGAGACTGTGGTCTCTGAGAAATCCATCCGCGGCGAACAGAGGAGCCATCTGATCGCTGATCACCGTGTTCATCGCCATGGACCACCTCCAGCTTCCGCCGAACCCGCATCAGCGGATGTGCTTGTGGCCGCGGGCGAGGTCGCGCTGGTGCTGCTTCTCCGTACGGGGCTTGCGCTTGCGGTAGCTGAACAGGACCAGACCGACGATGAGGGCGAGCCACAAGAGTGCCGCGCCTGCGTACTCGAGCCACTGCGCGAGACTCAGGTCATCGTCGCCGATCGGCGAGTACGCCGCAAACAGCGCTGTCATGTCACGGACCATACCGACCTCCGCGGTTCGCGTTACGCATGTGTCTACGTGCGACGGTAGGTATGGAGGGCCACTCTTCCGAACCAGATCGCGACAAAACCCATCAATAGTGCGAAGAGCCCAAGCATCACACCGCCAAGCGCATCGTTGTGCGATCCGACGTACACACGGTTCGAGTCGACGTAATAGCGAATCGTCGAGCCCACCTTCCAACCGCCGCACAATCCTCGGTCGTGCGTGGTGTTGACGACCCGGGTGGAACCTGGGTCCGCTGGGTCCGCAACACGAACATTGCATCCGCTGGTCGACAGGACTTTGCCGGTCGCCGTCGTCTCATCGCCGTGGTGAAGGTAGAGAAGGACGGCGAGTACGGCAACTACGACGGCGATCATCGCCGAGCAAGCAGTGAAGACGACCTGTAGCCGCAGACTCCCCTCACCAACCGGTTCGTCACCCATGATGTGTCGGACTGTACGCCGCGAACAACGCAATCAGGTGTTCCTCATGCATCTGCGCCGACCCCCGAGTCTTTGTTCCGCCGAGATTGTGCCGCCCCGCTCAGACAGGCGCACGACGTACACCAGACGATAACAGCGCTCGACGTGACCGGGATCCGCCGACAGAACTCGCCCCGGACGAGTCGTCAGAGTTTTGGGGTCTCAGCGCTCTGACGCGTCAGAGTTTTGGGGTCTCGGCGTCAGTCGGGGCCGGGGGCGATGCCAGGGAAGGTCTCGTCACGGTCCAGGTCGCGCCGGAGCCGGCCGAAGGACCACATGATCGCGACGAGGCACCCGAGCCCGAAGAGCACCACGCCCAGGGATTGATCGACCGCGCCGAGGACGACAACGGCGAGCCCGAACCCCCAGGCGAGCGGCGTCAACCACGTCAGTGCCTTCCGCGCGTTCCTCCGGCCCTCGGCCACCGCGACCGGGTCGCCGGGATCCTGGCGGCCGGCGGGGTGCCATCCGGGGCCCGAGGAGCCGACGCGGAGTTGTCGACGCAGCCTGAAGAAGATCCACAACCAGAACACGAGCAGTGCGAGGAAGCACAGCGCCCCCCCGGTCGCGTGCTGGCCGGCGAGGACGAGGCACAAGAAGCCGGAGAACACGACGAAGGCCGCGGCGAGCCACACACCCATCCTCTTGCGGGCCCGGAGTTGTCGCAGAGCCAGCGGCTCGGGCGGCACCGGTTGCGCGCCACCAACGCGGGAGCGACCACGACGCCATTTCGATGCGACCACAACGTCCACGACGAGGAAGGGGATCACCCCGGCAGCCGCGATCAGAGCGATCGGCCACGGCGAGCCGTGCTGCGGTCCACCCCCGGACGGGATGTAGATGTACACGAGCGGGATCATTCGATCCCCGTCTGCAGCACCCGGAAGCCCTTGGCGCTCGAGAGCTTCGTCGTGGGGTAGCCGGACTCCCCCAGCCATTCGGCCAGCGAGTCGGCGCCGAGGTTCTTGCCGACGACCATGGTGGCGGTGCCGTCCTCGTCGAGACGGGGCAGCCAGCGCAGCAACAGGTCGTGGAGTGCGTCCTTGCCGATCCGGATCGGCGGGTTGGACCAGAGGGCGTCGTACGACGCGTCGGCCGGCACCTCGTCCGGCAGCATCGCGCTGAAGCGGTCCGCCACACCGAGCGCCTCGGCGTTCTCGTTGGCGAGGAGCAGCGCCCGCTCGTTGACGTCGACAGCAGTGACGACGGTGTCCGGGCAGGCGATCGCGATGGCGAGGCCGATGACGCCGTATCCACAGCCCAGGTCGAGCACGCGGCGCGCCTCCGTCGGCGGCGGCAACGCACGCAGGAGGACACTCGTGCCGATGTCGAGGCGCCCGCGCGCGAACACCCCCGACCCCGTGGTCATCTCGAGCCAATGGCCCCAGACGTCGACGCGCACCGGTACGCGTTGGAAGGGCACCGACGGATCGGCGGTGAAGTAGTGCTCGTCACTCATGGCGTGTCCAAGGTACGCACCACGCGCGCCCGCTCCGCCTGCGCGGCCAGATCGTGGTCCTCTGGATAGCCGACCTCCTCCAGGGTCAGACCGTGCGCATGCACCACCGTGACCGAGGAGTCGCGGCGCCGCGCGGCGAGTACGTCAGCGGCCCACGACGGTGGCCGGCGCCCCTCTCCCACCGCGATCATGCAGCCGACCAGGGAGCGCACCATGTTGTGACAGAACGCATCGGCCCGCACCGTGGCGACCAGCACCCCGTCCGGTTCACGCTCCCAACCCAGATCCAAGAGGCTACGTACGGTCGTGGCGCCCTCGCGCTTCTTGCAGAAGCTCGCGAAATCGTGCTCCCCCAACAGCAGGCGAGCCGCCTGGTTCATCAGGTCCTCGTCCAGTGCCCGTCCCCAGGCGAGCACGTGTCCGCGGCGCAGCGGGTCGACGGCCGCCGCGGTGTCGGCGATGCGATACGCGTATCGGCGCCACAGCGCGGAGAAGCGCGCGTCGAAGCCCGGGGCAGCCACCCGGACATCTCGCACCCGTACGTCGGGATCGAGCACCCCGTTGAGCCTGCGGACGAGCCGATCCTGATCCTCCACGAGCGACTCATCGACATCGACGTGGACGACCTGCCCGCGCGCATGCACCCCGGTGTCCGTACGCCCCGCACACGTCACCGAGACCTCGGGGATCCGCCAGATCGTCGCGAGCGCCGCTTCGAGCTCTCCCTGCACGGTGCGCAGCCCGGGTTGCCGGGCCCAGCCGTGGAACCCGGCACCGTCATAGGCGAGATCGACCCGAATCCGCATGCTGCTCACAGGGAAACCGTACGATCACCGTGTGCAAATCTCGTCGCGGGTCGCCTCTGTCCTCACCGCCGCCCTCGTAGCCGTCACATTGCTCACCGGGCCGACGACGGCACCGGCTCACGGTCAAGGAGCACACGCTGCCACGGCCGCGAAACTGCCTACGCGAAAGCAGTGGTTGCGCGACATCCACCGGATCCTGCACGAGCGGCACGCTCGTCGCTACATCGCGCGCAGAGCAGCCTCTCCATCCCACAACAAGCTGGCACTCAACCTCGACATCGACAACACGGTGCACGCGACGTCCTTCGGTGGTGGCCCCATCCCCGAGATGCTCGCGCTCACCCGGTTCGCCCACAAGCACGGGGTTGCGATCATGTTCAACACAGGCAGACGCAACGACGAGCGGAACCAGACACGATCGCTGCTCCGGAACGATGGCTACCGCTTCCGCACCCTGTGCATGCGCCATCCTCACGAAGCTCTGGTGCACTCCAAGCAACGGTGCCGCAAGAAGTTCGAACGGCGTGGCTGGACTCTGATCGAGAACATCGGCA